>NZ_JBNHGL010000185.1:0-5768 GCF_059091245.1 Arthrobacter sp. Y3225116 | reverse complement strand
CGGGACTTCGCGTGATCGAACGGCTGGCCGGGCTTCCGGCATCGGGCCCCAAACCGGCGGAGCGGCCGCGAACGCCTTAGCGTGGCGCGGCGCCACGGACCTTCCGCCAGGACGGCCGCCTCGCAGTGACCGACTCTGGCTGTGACCTGCCTCACAAGGTGTAGCGTGGAGCCTACGCCGGAGCACCACTGGAGGACATCATGACAGGCGAGATTTTTGATGATTCCGAGACGACAGTCAGGGATTTCCTTCACGGCCTGGCGGCAGACAGTGCGGACATCGAGGCGTTCCTCAACGCGGTGGCCCGGCTGGCCGTGCACAACCTGTCCCAACCCGGCGAGGAACTCCTGAGCGGCATCACGCTGCTGCGCCACAAAAAGGCCGGCACGGTCGCCAGCAGCAGCGATCGGGCGCAGAAGATGGACGAAATTCAGTACGAATATTCCGACGGACCCTGCCTGCGCGCGGCCCGCGAGCAGACGGTCGTGCACATCGCCGACCTGCAGGTGGAGACGAGCTGGCCCGCCTACACCAAGGACGTCATGGCCGAGGGCATCCGGTCCATCCTGGCCGTGCCGATCCCGCTCGAAACCGGCGACAGTGCCGGGCTGAACCTCTACTCCGACCGGCCACGGAGGTTCGACGCGGACGCCCTTCACGCGGCCGAGCAATATGCCCATCAGGCCTCCCAGGCACTTTCCCTTGCGGTCCGGCTGGCCCGCCACCGCGAGACCGAGGCTGACCTGAAGGCGGCGCTGGAATCTCGAACGACCATTGCCGTGGCCGTCGGGATCATCATGGGCCAAAGCCGCTGCAGCCAGGACGAAGCGATCGCGATGCTCAAATCCGCCTCCAATACGCGCAACA
Organism: Arthrobacter sp. Y3225116; assembly: GCF_059091245.1. Lineage (NCBI taxonomy): Bacteria > Bacillati > Actinomycetota > Actinomycetes > Micrococcales > Micrococcaceae > Arthrobacter > Arthrobacter sp. Y3225116. Next base: position 4,901 of record NZ_JBNHGL010000185.1, on the reverse strand, counting down.
TTAAACTCCGCGACCTGGCCTCCGACATCGTCGCCTCCACCGGAACCCCCTCCGCCGAAACCCACTTCGACAAATAGCCGGCACCGCATCGCCTCAAACCCTTGAGCAACGGGGTGAAGTTCTTGTACGGTTGATCCCGGTTAAGCAGTTGGCCATCGATCCACTCATTGGAGCGTCGATCATGGAGCACAAACTGCGAGTACTCGTCCGGCTGGATATCGACCGCGTCTCGGCGGTCATCGAAGTGGGCGGATGCCTGACGGCCGACAGTTGCACGGCCCTCTTACCTCTTGTCCAACGCATGGACCGCCTGGCCCACGGAATGGTGGTCACGGTCGATCTTTCCGATGCGCAGCACATTGAACGCCGTGGCCTGCAGATGCTCGAGCTGTTCAGTGCCGGAGAAGCAGTCACTGCGTCGCAGGCCGCGCCCTTCACCGGCAGGCTGGCGATCACCGCGCCCACGGATCTCCCGGAGTGCCCGGACGCGCCCGCGGGCCGGGCCCGTTTCCAGGGGGCGGCGTGAACAGCATGACGCCACCGCCCGGGTCCCCGGCGTTTCCCCGCGATCTGTCGGTCCTTTCCACGGACCAGCTCCTGACGCTCAGCAACCAGTGCTTCGAACAGCTGGACTGCGAGCACCCGGCCCGGGACGCGTTCGTCCAGTACTACGCCCTCGCCGCCGAGCTCGAAATGCGGGACGAAGACCTGGAGGACGGTGACAACCGAAGCCGCCTAGGCGCCTAGTCCTCCAGCCACGCAGGTGTGAACAGCAGGTTCAACCCCTCGGAGACGGTGGGGTGCGTGATGACGGCATCGCGCACCGCGGTGAAGTCCATCCCGCCGATCATCGCCATCTGCAGCACCGCGATTGCCTCGCTGGCCCCCGTACCCAGCAGCGCGGCCCCCAGGATCTTGCCGGTCTTTCGGTCCAGCACGGCCTTCCACTCGCCCTCAAGCTGACCGAGGGTCCGGGCGCGCGGAATCGCGCTCACCGGCATCCTGGCGATCCGCACCTCATGGCCGGCCTCCCGGGCCTGGGCCTCCGTCATCCCCACCCTGGCGAGCTCCGGCGTCGTGAAGACGGTGTAGGGGATCAGTCGTCCCTGGGTGGACCGCGGCTCGCCCTCGCCCCGCGCGGCGGCCAGGTTGGTTTTCAGGATCCGGTAGTCGTCGTAGGAGGCGTGGGTGAACTGCGGCGAGCCTGCGGCGTCGCCGGCGGCCCACACGCCGTCGGCCGTGGTGCGCAGTTGCTCGTCCACCTGGACGAAGCCCTTGTCCGTCAGCTCCACCCCGGCCTTCTCCAGCCCGATCCCGTCGGTCATCGGCCGCCGCCCCAGCGCCACCAGCACGTCGTCCGCGGTGACGGTCTCCCCGGTGGACAGGGTCACGGTCACACTCCCGTCGGCGGCGCGCTCGATTTTCTCCGCGGACGCCTCGAGCTTCAGCGTGATCCCGGCGTCGGTGAACTTCCGGGCCACCAGCTCGGCGACGTCGGCGTCCTCCCGCGGCAGCAGCTGCCCAGCGCGCTGGACCACCGTGACCTGCACGCCGATGGTGTTCAGCAGGTCGGCGAACTCGCAACCGATGTAGCCGCCGCCCAGGATCACGATGCTCGCCGGCAGCTGCTCCAGGTGCAGCAGGGTGTTGCTGGTCTGCACCCCGGATTCGGCCAGGCCGTCGATGGGGGGCAGGGTCGGCTCGGTGCCCAGATTGAGCACGACGTCGGTGCCGCGCAGGAGGTGGGTGCCGCCGTCGTTCAGCGCGACTTCCACGGTTTTCTCGGCGACGAACTTGGCCTCGCCCAGGATAAAGTCCATGCCCGATCCCGTGAACAGCTTGTGCTGCCCGGCGACCATGGTGTCCACCACGTCCTCCTTGCGGTGGCGCAGCAGCTCGAGGTCCATCCGTGGCTGCTCCGCGCCTGCCACGCCGAATTCGGCCGCCCGGCGCACGGTGTCCAACACCCGGCCGGACTGGATGAGGGTCTTGGTGGGGATGCACGCCACGTTGATGCAGGTGCCGCCGACCATCGCCCGCTCCACCATCGCCACCTTCTGGCCGGACTTGGCCAGATCCATCGCCAGCGACTTGCCGGCCTTCCCGCCGCCGACTACCAGCAGGTCGAAATCCTCGGGTTCCATATCCATCCTTCCCTCGGGTTGCCTTCACGGCCCATGCGCTACTCACCGGGCGCGTCCTCGGCCCGCGGCGCATGATGCCGCCTCAAGGCCACCCTACGCCGACCGGCGCCGGGCGTTCCCGCCGGGAGGCGGGCTTACGGGATCTCCTCCGGCGCCGCATCCTTGCGGGGCTCGCGGGCGGCCCGGGCATCCTTGCCGCGGACGGTCCTAGTGTCCCGGGTGGTGAAAAACACACCGCACATCACCAGCGCTGCGCCGAGCAGCTGCATGCCGCTGATGCTCTCGTTCAGCAGCAGATACGCACCGAGCATGGTGAAGACCGGCACGAAGTTCAGGAACACGGACGTCTGGGACGCCCCGAGGACGGCAACGGCCCGGTTGTAGAGCATCAGGGCAATCACCGACGGAAAGACGCCGAGGTACACCAGGCCTGACCAGTGGCCTCCGCCGATCTGCGGGACTCCCACGACCAGCCACTCCGCCGCCATGACGGGCAGCAGGATCATGACCGACAGTCCGGTCATGACCAGGACCGCCCCGTAGGAGGGGAACAGGTGCAGATACTTCTTCACCGCAATCGAATACACCGCCCAGGACACCGCGGCCGCCGCCATGATGGCGTCGCCGATGTTCCAGGACAGGTCCGCGAGGCTCATCAGCTGCCCGTTGGTCACCACCCACAGCGCCCCGCAGAGGGAGAGCACGACGCCGAACCACTGGACCGACCGCAGCCGTTCGCGCAGCAGCCAGAAGCTCAGGGCCACTGTTACCGCCGGAACCGATGCCTCCAGCACGGAAACGTTGGTGGCCGAGGTGAATTGGAGGGCGCTGTAGATCAGCGTATTAAAGAGGGCGACTCCCGTGAGGGTCAGCAACAGCAGCGGTTTGCGGTGCTGCAGGAACAGGCGGCGGGACTGCCAGGCGCTGCGGTATCCCAGCGGGAGCAGCACCAGGAAGGCGATGAAGACCCGGAAGAACGCGATGGTCAACGGCGGCAGGTCGCTGAGCGCCTTGCCGGTCAGGATGTTTCCGGCATAGAAGATGACCACCAGCAGGAGGAGGACGTAGGCGCGCATTCTCCTCCTTGTGTCGTCGTTGGCCGATCGTCCCACACACCCTACGTCCTAAACCCCTCGTCGGGCCGCAGCCTCGTGTCGCCCGCGGGCTTGGCTTAGTCAAGAGACGTGCCGGGGCGTCCGGAGCCGCGACAGCAGCCATACCGTCCGGGGGAGCGAGCAGGCGATGGCCAGCGTCAGTGCCGGTACAAGGGCGGCACCGACGTCGGGAATCTGGCGGATGATGACGGCCAGGTGGGTTTCGAACCGGGCGGGTGCGTAAACGAATCCCAACCAGACGAGGAATGCGTCGAGGGCCAGTGCCCCGGCGGCCCAGAGGACCATCACGCGACGGTGCCGGGCCATGCCGGCGGCGTCGTTTCCGGAGGCGTCGGGAAAGCTGGCTCCGGCCGCGGCGGCAGGGCCCCCGTGGCGCGGGGCGGTGCGTCTCCGCGCCAGGACGTGGAGCGCCAGCGCAAGGCTCGCCAGCTCGGCGAGCAGCAGCGCCAGGGCGACGGCCCAACCGTACTGCTGCAGCCAGTCCTCGTCCGCGGCCAGGGGTTCGGGAGGTTGTCCGTGGAGAATCCGCAGGACGTTGCTGTCCAGCGCCTGCAGCCGGGACGGCGCGGATGTGTCGTTCCCGTTGATCAGCAGGGCAAGGCCCAGCCCGGAGGACGGAACCATGGCCTGATAGGTGTGGGTGTTGCCCCATTCGCCCTGATGCTCGAGCAGCAACGGCAGGTCGTCGTCCGCTGCGGGCGGGGCGTCCGGGGGTGTGGATTCGAGCAGGGGGCGGGCAAACCATGCCATGGCATAGCTTTTGGACTCGTCGACACGGACCCGGGGCGTCAGCAGCGTCGCAACGCTTTCCGGCCGGAGGATGCGGCGGTCCAGGTAGGCGCCGCCGTGCAGCAGGGCGATCAACTCGTGGCCGAGATCCTGGGCCGATGAGTACATGACGGTCGAGGGCATCCCGGTCGCCGCGGCCGGCACGTCCGTCTGTCGCCACCAGGTGCCGAACCACAGCGAGTAACCCGACGCCAGGTTGTCCGCGCGCGCGGCTGCCCGCGTGGTGTGGCTGTTGGCCATGTCGAGCGGTGCGAACACCTGGTCCTGCATGTAGTCCCCGAAGGGCTGGCCGGAAACGGTCTGCACCAAGAGGCCGAGGATGTTGTAGTTGGCATTGGAGTAGGCGAACGTTGCCCCCGGGTGGTTGGCCAGGCTGGCGCCGGACAAATCCCGCACGCCCTGTTCCAGCGCTGCGGGATCCTGGGTATCCGACGCCGCGAAAGCCGAGCCGTCTGCGGTGGACAGCCCGCTGGTCTGATGGAGCAGGTGGCGGACCGTGATGGCCGCCGCGCGGTGGTCACGCATGCTGAACCACGGCAGGTAGGTCCGCATGGGTTCGTCCAGCTCCAGCAGACCGGCGTCCACCTGCTGCATCACGGCGATGGCGGTCAGGGATTTGCTGGTCGAGGCCAGAAGAACCGGCGTCTGGGCGGTCATGGGGCGCCCCGAGTCATCTGCGCTGCCGAATGCCGCCTGGTGCACCAGTCCGCCGTCTCTGATGATGGCGAGGGAGACTCCTGGAATCCCGAGGGCGTCAATCTGTTCTTGCAAGTAGGCGTCAACCGCCGCAAAGGCCGGGTCGGGCGCACCGCGGCCCGGGAGCGGGGGAGCCGCTGCCGCCGTCGCGGTGGCT
>NZ_JBNHGL010000184.1:0-5829 GCF_059091245.1 Arthrobacter sp. Y3225116 | reverse complement strand
GAGGCGGCCCCAGCGCTGGCCGCGCAGTCCCACCGGTGCCTGCAGCCATCCTGCCGAGCCGGCACGGGCCGTCTCCTCGCGATAGTGCACCAGGCGCGAGCGTTCGGCCCAGCCGTCGAGCAGTTCGGAAGCAGGCATGCCGGCCGGGGCGAACGCGAGCACCAGATGGGCCACGTCTTCCAGCACCACGGGGGCATTGATCAGTTCGGCGGCCCGGGCCACGATCTCTTCCGGCGGGGCGTTCTCCAGGCTGAGCATGGTGAAAACCTCGTGCACCTGGCGCGATCGCTCCAGCTGCGCCAGCTGCCCGGCCACCAGCATGCGGTGCACCACCTCGGTGACTTCCACGAACCGGATGCGGCGGGTCACCAGGATGACCGGCAGGCCGGCGGTGCGGCCGGCCTCGCGCAGTGCGGCGGCGGCCTGCGGTCTCTGGGCGGTGATTTCGACGATGACGGCGGCGGCCCCTGCCGCTGCCAGCTCGGCGAGGTAGCGGGTCGCGTCAGCGGCGGAGTCCTCGAACGCCAGGCCGGTGGTCAGGACCAGCTCGCCGCCCTCCAGCAGGCCGGCAAGGCTCCGCAGCTCGGCCACGTGGACCCAGCGGACGGGCGAGGCCAGGGCGTCGGCGCCCGAGAGGACCTCGGGTTCGCCGGCCCGCACCACCTCGAGGTCGAGTACGTCCCGCACGCTCAGCTGCATTGACACAGTGTAAGCCCCAGCGCGTATCTTCCGACAGAGTGTCAGTGGCACCGGCAGTCCGGGCACCCGAGGATAGGGGAAGACCCATCGCACGTGTCCCGGTTCACTTCATTGTCGCGGGCCAAGTGCGTGCAACAACTCAAAGCAAGGAGCACCATGCAGACCATCCAGCACTGGATCGAGGGGACCTACACTGCCCCGGAGCCCGACAGCCGACTCGGCGACGTGAGCAACCCGGCCACCGGCAAGGTCTCCGCCCGCGTCGCCCTGGCCAGCACCGCCGTCGTCGATCAAGCGGTGCAGGCGGCAGCGGCAGCGTTCCCGGCCTGGCGCGACACGTCGCTGGCCCGCCGCATGCAGATCCTGTTCAACTTCCGCGAGCTGCTGAACGCGCGCAAGGGCGAACTGGCCGCCATCATCACCGCCGAGCACGGCAAGGTGCTGGACGACGCGCTCGGCGAGGTGTCGCGCGGGCAGGAGGTTGTGGAATTTGCCTGCGGCACCCCGCACCTGCTGAAGGGCGGCTACACCGAGAACGCCTCCACCAAAGTGGACGTGCACTCGATCCGGCAGCCGGTGGGGCCGGCGGCGATCATCTCGCCCTTCAACTTCCCCGCGATGGTACCCATGTGGTTCTTCCCGGTGGCGATCGCCAGCGGCAACACCGTGGTCCTGAAGCCCAGCGAGAAGGACCCCACGGCCGCCAACTGGATGGCCGAGCTGTGGAAGGAAGCCGGACTGCCCGACGGCGTCTTCAACGTGGTGCACGGCGACAAGGAAGCCGTGGACGCCCTGCTGGAGCACCCCGAGATCAAGTCCGTTTCCTTCGTCGGGTCGACGCCGATCGCCCGCTACGTGTATGAGCGCGGCACGGCCTCCGGCAAGCGGGTGCAGGCGCTGGGCGGGGCCAAGAACCACATGCTGGTGCTCCCCGATGCCGACCTGGACCTGGCCGCGGATGCCGCGGTCAACGCCGGCTACGGCGCGGCCGGAGAGCGCTGCATGGCGATCTCCGCGGTGGTGGCAGTGGAATCCGTCGCGGACGAACTGGTGGCCAAGATCGCCGAGCGGACCGCAAAGCTGCGGGTGGGCGACGGCCTGCGCGGCACGGACATGGGGCCCCTGATCACGGCGGCTCACCGGGACAAGGTGGCCGGCTACATCACGGCAGGCCTTGAAGCAGGCGCCGAACTGGTGCTGGACGGGCGCACCGTGGAACCGGATGCGGAGGGCGACGGCTTCTTCCTGGCCCCGACACTGTTCGACCGGGTGACGCCGGAGATGTCCATCTACACGGATGAGATCTTCGGACCGGTCCTGTCGGTGGTGCGGGTGCCGGGCTACGACGAAGGGCTGGCGCTGATCAACGAGAATCAGTACGGCAACGGCACGGCGATTTTCACCAACGACGGCGGTGCCGCCCGCCGCTTCGAGAACGAGGTGCAGGTGGGTATGGTGGGGATCAACGTGCCGATCCCGGTGCCCATGGCGTACTACTCGTTCGGCGGCTGGAAGAACTCGCTGTTCGGTGACAGCCATGCGCATGGTTCCGAGGGCGTGCACTTCTTCACCCGCGGCAAGGTTGTGACCTCGCGCTGGCTGGACCCGAGCCACGGCGGCATCAACCTGGGCTTCCCGCAGAACATCTAGGAGGAGAGAGCCATGACCACCACCACAGGCACACCGTTGAGTTCGGCCGAGCTGGAAGCCGGACGCCGCGCCTACCAGCTGGACCGGCAGCATGTGTTCCATTCCTGGTCCGCCCAGGAACAGATCACCCCTATGGTTGTCACCCGGGCGGAGGGGTCCTGGGTCTGGGACGGCGAGGGCAACAGGCTGCTGGACTTCTCCTCGCAGCTGGTGAACACCAATATCGGCCACCAGCATCCCAAGGTGGTCGCGGCCATCCAGGAGCAGGCCGGGCTGCTGTGCACCGTGGCGCCGCAGCATGCGAACGCCGCCCGGTCCGAGGCCGCGCGGCTGATCGCCGAGCTGACCCCCGGGGACCTGAACCGGGTCTTCTTCACGAACGGCGGCGCGGACGCCGTGGAGCACGCGGTCCGGATGGCCCGTCTCCACACCGGCCGCTACAAGGTGCTCTCCGCCTATCGCTCCTACCACGGCGGGACGGCGCTGGCGGTCAACATCACCGGCGACCCCCGGCGGGTGGCGAACGACTACGGCAACGCCGGCACGGTCCACTTCCACGCCCCCTTCCTGTACCGCAGCCAGTTCCACTCCGTCGACGAGGCGCAGGAATGCCAGCGCGCGCTGGAACACCTGGAAACCACGATCCAGCTGGAAGGAGCGGCCAACATCGCCGCCATCGTGCTGGAATCGATCCCGGGCACCGCGGGCATCATGGTGCCCCCGCCCGGCTACCTCCAGGGTGTCCGCGAGCTGGCGACCAAATACGGGATCGTGTTCATCGCCGACGAGGTGATGGCCGGGTTCGGCCGTGCCGGCACGTGGTTCGCCATCGACCACGCCGGCGTGGTGCCGGACCTGCTCACCTTCGCCAAGGGCGTGAACTCCGGCTACGTGCCGCTGGGCGGCGTGGCGATCTCCGAGGAGATCTACGCGACCTTCGCCCAACGCGCCTACCCCGGCGGGCTGACCTACTCCGGGCACCCGCTGGCCTGCGCCGCGGCGGTGGCCACGATCAACGCGATGCGGGACGAGAAGATGGTCGAGCATGCGGCGGAGCTGGGCACCACGGTGTTCGGCCCGGGACTTGCGGAGCTGGCGGCCAAGCACCCGTCGGTCGGCGAGGTCCGCGGCGTCGGGGCCTTCTGGGCAGTGGAACTGGTCCGCGACCGGGCCACGCGCGAACCGCTGGCGCCGTACGGTTCCTCCAGCCCGGAGATGAACGAGCTGATCGCGGCCTGCAAGTCCCGCGGGCTGCTGCCGTTCGCCAACTTCAACCGGATCCATGTGGTGCCGCCGCTGAACATCAGTGCCGAGGATGCACGCACCGGCCTGGCCATCCTGGACGAGGTGCTGGAGCTGGCGGACACGCACGCGGCGGGCTGAGTCGGCGCGGCGGGCTGAGCCGCCGCGGCGGGCGCGCCCGAACTGGGTGCGTTCGCCGCGGGCCTGCAGTCCGCTCCCGGCATCCTGCGGATACGTTCCGCGGCCGCTGTCTTGGTAGGTTATTCACTTACCGCATGAAGCTACCGCAGGAGAGCCAGGAGCATGGGCATGCATTGGGATGGGTTGGATGAGCAACTGCGCCCGCAGGTGGAAGCCAGCACGGCGCACTACGAGCGGGTTCGCCCGGCGTTGGAAACGGTCACCTCGCAGCTGCAGTCGGACATCCGCAACATCTTCCGCACCGCCGAACTCACGCCTCTGTTCGTCACGGCCCGGACCAAGAGCGTGGAGTCTTTCCGGGACAAGGCGTCGCGGATGCTCCAGCCGGCCGAACCCGGCGGCGCCCCTGCGCTGGAATTCCCCGATCCGCTGCGCGAGATCCAGGATCTGGTGGGCGTACGGGTGATCGTCAGCCTGCCGCACCAGATCCGGCAGGCCGCCGCGCTGATCAAGCGTCAGCGCAGCGACTTCGACTGCCGCGCCGACCGGGAGAAGGATATCGGCTCGATCGAGTCCGGCACCTACGGCTACGCCAGCCGCCACCTGATCCTGCGCACGCTGCAGAACAACGCGGTGAAGGCGTACCAGCAGGCCCTGGGCGAACCTGCCCGCGCCACCGGCAGCTACCTCTTCGAGGTCCAGATCCGTACGATTCTTTCGCACGCCTGGTCGGAACTGGAGCACGATATCCGCTTCAAGTCCGCTGACCCGCGCGCCTGGAGCCCCTATTTCGACCGGCAGTTCACGGCCACGGCGGCCATGCTGGAGGCGGTCGAATCGGCCTTCGCCGAACTCCACGATCGCTACGAAACCGTCACCGGCTACTGGGACGAAGAGGGCGAAGGCGCGGCGCCGCTGACCCCTCGCCGGGTCCGCGAGGTCTGGCAGACCCTGCTGCCGCACGTGGACCGCAAGTCCGACGACGACTGGGGCTGGGCGGCGGAGCTGCTGGCGGCACACGGCCTGAAGACCACGACCGAGCTGGCGGCCCTGCTGAATCCGGAAACCATTACGGATGTCCGCGCCGCCCTGGAACACCGCTACTCCCCCGGACCGGACCGCCTGCTGGACGATCTGCTGCTGTGGCGCTTCGGCCGCCGCCACATCGAGCTCACCGCCGGCGAGGACGAGCACCGGCGCGAGTCGCTGCAGCGCCGGTTCCGGCAGCTGGAGACCTACCGCCAGGGCATGTAGGCGGCCGCCCTGCCGGTCCGGCGCCCGGTCGCTCGTCGCTCCCTCGCGCGCTCGCTTGGCGTTCACCCGGCCGGCGCGGTCGGGCTCACCCGGCCGGCGCGGTCGGGCTCACCGGTGTGAAGGCGAAGCGATCCCGTCCGACCAGCAGCCCGATGGCCGCCTGCGCCACGGCGATGAGGCACAGCAGCGCCAGGGAGGTTTCCCAGGCCCCGGTGGCGGCGAAGAGCCCGCCGAAGATCGGCGGGCCGGCGGCGGCCAGCAGGTAGCCGATCGACTGGGCCATGCCGGAGAGGGCGCCCGCTTCACGGTGGGTGCGCGTGCGCAGGCCGAAGAGCGAGAGCGCGGTGACCAGGGAACTGCCGCAGCCGAAGCCCGCCACCAGCACCCAGAACAGCATGACCTGCGGCATCAGCATCATGCCCAGGCCGCCCGCCACCACCAGCAGGGGCGGCAGCGAAGCCGCCAGGAGCTGGGTCGGCCCGCGCAGGGCAACGGGGGTCAGCAGGCTGGACACCACCCCGATCAGCTGGAACAGCATGAGGTCCCAGCCGGAGGCCAGGTCACCGCGGCCGTGGAAGCGTTCCAGGGTGGGCAGCCACGTGATGAGAATGTAGAAGGTCATCGACTGCAGGCCCATGTACACCGTCACGTGCCAGGCAAGGCCGGACTTCCACACCGAACCCCGGACCAGAGCCGGCGCGGCGGCGGCGGCACGGGCCCGCTCTTCGGCCGCGGTGCCGCCGCGCAGGCGGGGAAGCCACAGCAGCACGGCCGGCACCGCCAGCACCACGAACGCCGCCAGGGCGAAGCGCCAGCCGGCCGGTCCGCCGCCCACCGGAAGGA
>NZ_JBNHGL010000183.1:0-5849 GCF_059091245.1 Arthrobacter sp. Y3225116 | reverse complement strand
GGGCAGGGGCGCTGTCCGCGGCTTCCGCCCCGGCTGGCAGCCGGTACTGCAGTTCGATGCCGAGCGCGAGGATGGCCGGCAGCAGCGCGGCCGCGAAGCCGTTGGGCCACTGGCCGGCACGGAACATCTGGACAACAGGGAAGGCCAGCATGGAGGAAGCTATCACCGGCGCGATGACCCAAACGAGCGGCCGGGCGGGGAACAGCGCGCGGGCCAGCAGGGCCAGGGCGGCCGGCCACATCAGGGCGCCGATGTCCAGGCAGGCCAGGTTCCCCGCCGTCACCACGTCGCCAGGGACCAGCGACACCATCGCATGCCAGCCGGCGGGATAGAACGACGGCGGCGCCCCGCCGAAGATCGGCCAGATGCTCCACGGGCTGGCCTGGCCGTTGTCCTTGATCCATTGCAGGACGTTCACGTGGTAAGTCGGGTCCCAGCCCTGCGAGACGCGGTGGATCGAGCCCATCGCCTCGAGCATGACCCGGCCCAGAATCAGGGCCGTGATGGCCAGCGAGGCCGCCAGCAGCCAGGCGGTCGCGCGCGGGACGGCGAGCCGCGCCGCGGGTGGGGGAGCGATGGCCCGCCCGAGGAGCCAGCACCCGCCGATGCCGAGCGCCGCCAGCAGGATGGCCGAGAGCAGGTTCCAGCGCACGCCGGCCGCCAGGCAAACCATGGTTCCGACGGCCGCCAGCGCCGTCCCGGCGGCCGGGGCCAACACGAGGGAGCGGACGGCGGGCTGGCGCAGCGCCCGGAGGGCCAGGAAGCCGGGAAGGTAGAAGACAGCGAGCATGACAGCCAGCTGTCCGGCAACTGCCATGAGGACTCCCTTGCGCCACCAACCGTTGTGGAATTGTAGATCCGGGGGCGGGCCGTGCAGTACTCCCGCCGCGTGTTCATGGAACCGTAGGGGCGGCAGATGTCGCGGTGGTGAACGGCGGGAGAACGCAACCTGGTGTCCGGGCCTTGCGGAGACGGCGCCGCCCGCCGGAACGAGTGTTTCGGCGGGCAGCTATGCGTTGAGGGCGCGGGTTACCGGTCGGCGGCCTGGGCCTTCAGGGCGCGGGCGACTCCGTCCTTGTTTTCCAGCACCAGCCGGCGCAGGGCGGGGGAGCGGTCCGCCAGGGACTCCAACCAGGCGTCCGTGGCGTCCACGGTGGCCTGCGTGGACAGCTGCGACGGGTACAGGCCGACGACGATCTGCTGCGAGAGTTCGTGCGTGCGGGTGTTCCAGATGTCTTCGATGGCGTCGAAGTACTTCGCGGCGTAAGGCTCCAGCAGCGTGGTGTCATGCACGCGGGTGAAGCCGGCGATGACCGACTGCTGGGTGGCATTGGGCAGTTCGCCCTCGACGACGACGGACTCCCAGGTCGCCGCCTTCGCCTCGGCGGTGGGGATGGCGGCCTGCGCCAGGGCGGCGGCGCGCTGCCCGGTGGCCGTCTGGTCCCGCTCGAGTTCGGCATCGATCTCGGCCCGGCCGAAGCGGCCGCCGGCCACCAGCGAGGTGAGAAGTTCCCAGCGCAGGTCGGCATCGACGGTCAGTCCCTCCAGCGTGCGCTCGCCGGAGAGCAGCGCGGCCACGGTGTCCAGCTGCGCGCCGGTCTGGGCATGCACGGCGAAGGCCTTGGCGAACTGCAGCTGCGAGTCGGAACCCGCGGCCGCCTCTTCGGCCAGTTCCCAGAGCCGGTCGGCGGCGGCGATGGTCAGCCGCTGGCGGTCGTCCGGGTTCACGTAGAAGGTCAGCGTGGTGGCCAGTTGCCGCAGCAGCACCAGCACGACGGAGGAGTCCGTCTCGTAGGCGATGTTGTTCAGCACCAGCTCCACGTATTCGCGGGCCGGGTTCTCGCCGTCGCGGGTGGCGTCCCACGCCGAGCCGAGCACCAGGGTGCGCGGCAGCGACGCGGTGAAGTCCTTCACGTGGCGTTTGGAGGTGGCCAGGGACACGTCGTCCAGCCGGATCTTGGCGTAGGCCAGGTCGTCGTCGTTGAGCAGCACCAGCGCCGGACGGGGCAGGCCGGCCAGCTGCGGCACCTCGGTGCGCTCGCCGTCAACATCGAGTTCCTCGCGGTGGGTGCGCACCAGCTTGCCGGCGTCGTCCAGGTTGTAGAAGCCGACGGCGAGCCGGTGCGGGCGGATGGTCGGGTAGCCGTCCGGCGCGGTCTGGAGGATGGCGAACGAGGTGATGGCGCCGTCGTCGTCGGTGGAGATCTCCGCGCGCAGGGTGTTCACGCCGGCGGTCTCCAGCCACTTGGCGGACCAGTCCTTCAGGTCCCGGCCGCTGGAGGTTTCCAGTTCGCCCAGCAGGTCGGCCAGCTCGGTGTTGCCCCAGGCGTGCTTGCCGAAGTACTCGCGGACGCCGGCCATGAACTCCTCCTGGCCCACCCAAGCCACCAGCTGGCGGAGCACGGAGGCGCCCTTGGCGTAGGTGATGCCGTCGAAGTTGACCTGCACGTCCTCCAAGTCCTTGATCTCCGCGGTGATCGGGTGGGTGGAGGGCAGCTGGTCCTGCCGGTAGGCCCAGGACTTCTCCATCGACGCGAAGGTGGTCCAGGCGTTCTTGTACTCGGTGGCCTCGGCGGCGGCCAGCGTGGACATGAATTCGGCGAAGGACTCGTTCAGCCACAGGTCGTTCCACCAGCGCATGGTCACCAGGTCGCCGAACCACATGTGCGCCAGTTCGTGCAGCACGGTGATGGCCCGGCGCTCCACCATGGCGTTGGTGGGGCGGGAGCGGAACACGTAGTTTTCCAGGAAGGTGACCGCGCCGGCGTTCTCCATGGCGCCGGCGTTGAACTCCGGCACAAACAGCTGGTCGTACTTCTCGAAGGGGTACGGGGTGCCGAACTGCTGCTCGTAGAACTCGAAGCCCTGCCGGGTGAGGGTGAAGATGTTCTCCGCGTCCATGTACTGCATCAGCGACTTGCGCGCGAACACGCCCAGCGGGATGGTGCGGCCGTCGGAGCTGGTCAGCTCGCTGCGCACGGACTGGTACGGGCCGGCGATCAGCGCGGTGATGTAGGAGGAGATCCGCGGGGTGGGCTCGAACGCCCAGGTGGCGGCCGCACCGCCGTCGTCCGTGGAACCGACGTGCCGGGGCGCCGGGGTGGGGGAGTTGGAGATGACATCCCAGTGCGACGGCGCGGTGACGGTGAAGCGGAAGGCCGCCTTCAGGTCCGGCTGCTCGAAGACGGCGAACATGCGGCGCGAATCCGGGACCTCGAACTGGCTGTAGAGGTAGACCTCGTTGTCCACCGGGTCCACGAAGCGGTGCAGGCCCTCGCCGGTGTTCATGTAGAGCGCGTCGGCGTCGATCTCCAGCACGTTGTGCTCCGCCAGGTCCGGCAGCTGGATGCGCACGCCGTCGGAGACCTCGGCCGGATCCAGCGCCTTGCCGTTAAGCGTGACCGAGCGGACGGTGTCCGTGACGGCGTCGATGAAGGTGGAGCCGCCGGGAGTGGCGGTGAAGATGACCACGGTGCGCGAGCCGAACACCTTGTCGCCGCGGGTGAGGTCCAGCGTGACGTCGTACGACTCCACGCGGAGCAGTTCGGCGCGGGCGCGCGCTTCGTCACGGGTGAGATTTAAACCTGGCAAGTTCGCCTCCAGAAGTACTTAGTGCCCCGGCTGCGCGGGACCGGAACGGGTGTGCGTGGCGGGACGCGATATGAAACAACCCTTGCACAATGTGGCCATTGTCTCACCGCAGCGGGGTAGCGCGCAGCAGTTGCGGCGAGAAAGGCGAATAGTTGCGGCCGGAGACGGCGGCGCGGTGCCCATCGCGGCTAGCCGCCCGCGAGGACCTTGGTCCACGCCGAGACATAGCCGGATTCGTCGAAGCGTTGCAGGGTTTCGCGGCTGGATCGGGCGAACCGCGAGCGCAGTTCCGGGTCGCGCATCAGGGCCAGGATGCCGTCGGCCAGCGCCTGCCGGTCGCCGAAGGGCACCAGGAAGCCGTTCTCGCCGTGCCGGATGACGTCGCGGGGGCCGTAGTTGGCGTCGTAGGCGGCGACCGGCACGCCGTAGGACATGCTCTCCAGCAGGATCAGCGGGAAGCCCTCCGACGCCGACGTCAGCACCGTGGCGCAGGCGGTGGCGTAGATGTCCGACGGGCTGTTGGTGAACGACGGGAAGCTGACCGCGGCGCCGACGCCCAGTTCGTCGATGAGCTCCCGGACGGCTCCCTCCTCCTCGTCGCCGTAGCCGAAGCCGAAGACCTCCAGCCGGGCCTGCGGGTTGCCCGCGCGCACCAGGGCGAAGACCCGGATCGCCTCGTCCACCCGTTTCTTCGGGTGCAGCCGGGCCACCATCACCAGCCGGTTGGGATCGGTGGCGTGGCCCGGGTACGGCTGCTCCGGCGGCGCCAGCTGGCCGATGGTGTGGAGCCGGTCGGCGTGGCCGAACTCGGCGGCGATGTCTTCGCGCTGCGCATCGGTGTGCAGGACCACGCCGTCCCAGCTGTCCAGGTTGTCCAGAAGCCGTCGCCAGTTGCGGCTGACTCCGGACCCTGCCACGTATGGGGGCTCCAGGTGGTTGCTGTGCACGGCGGCGATGCGCCGCAGGTTCGGGTGCCTGACGCTGCCGACCACATCGTCCAGGTTCCGGCCGGGCAGGTTGTTCAGGTTCTCGCGGAATTCCGAGGTCAGCACCGGTGCGTCTTCACCGGTCAGCAGTTGTTCGAAGGCGTGCCGGTAGAGCTCACCGGGGTCCGCGAAGGTGAGGGCATCGCCGTCGTCGCGGGCCACGCCGTCGAACAGGTAGCTGCGACCCCACTTGGGCGATCCGGGATGGTGCGTGATCGTGAGAAAGCAGCGGCCGTCGCGGCCGATCAGGCGCTGGGCGGTGGGCGTCTTGGACGATTCCTGGAAGTGCTGGACCAGCACCAGGCGGCCCTGTTCGTCCATCTCCTCCCGGCGCAGCCGGGCGCGGTTGGGGGCCAGCCGTTCGACGGCGGCCACCGTGCCTTCGGGGTGGAACCGCACGTAGGACTCTTGGATCCCGTCGCGGAAGTACCCGAAGGCCAGCCCGGAGTTGCCGACCGGCACGATGTCGTAGTCGTCCTCGGGCGGAGGCCGGACCGGTTGGCGGGTATCGGTCCCGGGGCTCGGATCCAGCCCGTACAGGACGCTGCGGACCCTGACCTCCGGATGCAGGTGGCCGTCAGCCTTGAGGCCGGCCACGTCGCGGGTGAGCCGGTGCTGCAGGCCCAGCACCTCGATCCAGATCTGTTCGGCCGCGCCGTTCCCGGCCAGCGTGTTGGCCCGGGTGCGCACCGCCTTGACCAGGCCGCCGCGCTTGAGCGCCAGGGTGTTGACGGGAAAGTGGGCGGTGAGCGGCACGATGGCATCCTGTCGTCAGGGATGCCGCCATTGTTCCGGCCCGCCGCGCGCTAGTAAAGGGGCGGACGACGGCGGATGGCCGCGGATGGCCGCCGCCGCCTCTCAGCCCTGCGCGGCCGCCACCGCGAGGTCGCGTTGCTCGGCGGCGATCTCCAGCAGCCGTTCGGCCAAGCTCAGGGCCGTGCCCGGGGCGTCCCGGCGCAGGCGCGCATAGCCGTCGGGCGTGAGGACCTCCACGCAGACCTTCCCCTCGGCACGCACCTGGGTCCGGGACGGAGCGTCGCCGAGGCCCCCGAAGCTGGTTCCGGCAGTGAAATACCGGGCGGCGTGATCGCCCTCGGCCGTCTGATCGTCCCCGGAGGCGTTGGCGGCCGCGCGTGCCTGGCCCTCCATGACCAGGACCAGGCCCGGGTGTGGTCCGCCCTCGGTAACGATGGCCGCCCCGTCGTCGTACGTGCGCCGCTCCAGGTATGCCGCGAGCGTGTCGCGCTCGCCGGCGGGCAGGGACGCCGCCAC
>NZ_JBNHGL010000182.1:0-5863 GCF_059091245.1 Arthrobacter sp. Y3225116 | reverse complement strand
CGCGGCTCCGGGGCGCTCCGCCTGCCCGGCAGCCTCCGGTAGCGGTTCCTCCAGTCGGGCGCCCCTGGGCAGACGGGTGGGCCGCGCCGTGTTGAGGGTCAGGTTGTCCATGATGACCGCGAACTGGTCGGTGTGGGTGGAGACGTGCAGTTCCGGCGCCTTGCCGTGCAGCCTGGATTCGGTGCGCTCGGCGTCGGCCAGCAGCGCCGCGATGCCGGCGCGGGCCTTCTGGTCCAGGGCATGCTGGCCGCGCACGGCCGAGGCCGGCAGTTCCACCGTGACTTCGTAGTGCTCGCGGGCGAAGAAGCCGCGGATGCCGCCGACCGTGACCTTCTCGGCCGCGACAATCTTCGCGTCGGGTCCGTGGTCGGCCAGGACCTTGGCCTTCAGTTCCTGGAGGGAAGCGCCCTTAAGCTGCAGCCGTCTGGCCGACACGTACTACCCCCACGGTCTCGATCTTCACGTTGGCGGAGGTGACCTCCTGGTAGGACAGTACCGGAAGTCCCCCGGCCTGCGCCGAGACGAGCCGCCGGATGGCCGGGCGCAGCGCGGGCGCGCACACGAGCACCGCGGTGAGTCCGTTGGCCTCCACTTTCTCCAGCGCATCCCGCAGCGAGGCCAGCACCGCTTCGGTCCGCTCCACCGAGAGCAGGATCTGCGTGCCGTGCTCGGACGGGCGCATGCCCTCCAGCATGGACTGCTCCAGCGTGGGATCGATCATGATCACCCGCAGCAACTGCCCGTCCAGGTACTGCGCGGTCAGGGCCGGGCCCAGCGCCTGCCGGGCGGCCTCGACCAGCCCCTCCGGGTCGGTGGACGATTTGGCCTTCAGCGCCAGCGCCTCGTAGATCCGCGGCAGGTCGTTGATCGGGATCTGCTCTGCCAGCAGCCCCTGCAGCACGCGCTGCACCTCGGCCAGCGACAGCAGCGACGGGGTGAGTTCGTCCACCGCGGACGGGTTCACCGACTTCACGCCCTCGGTCAGCACGCGCACGTCCTCGCGGGTCAGCAGCCGGGCGGCGTTGGCGGAGATCAGCGAGGACAGGTGGGTGACCAGCACGGAGACTCGGTCGATCACGGTGGCTCCCGCCATCTCCGCGCTGTGCCGCATCTCCACCGGGACCCATTTGCCGGCCAGCCCGAACACCGGCTCCACCGTGGCGGAGCCCGGCAGCGATTCGAGGTTGTCCCCCAGCGCCAACACCTTGCCCGCGGGCGCCTCGCCGCGGCCGGCCTCCACGCCGGCAATCCGGATCACATAGGTGGACATCGGCAGGTCGATGCTGTCGCGGGTGCGCACCGGCGGCACCACGACGCCCAGTTCCATGGCAATCTTGCGGCGCAGCGCACGCACCCGGGCCAGCAGGTCGTCGGAGGCGCCGGAGACCAGATCCACCAGGTCCGGGGCCAGCTGAATCTCCAGCGCGTGCACCCGCATCTGTTCAATCAGGTCCTCGGTAGTCTCCGAAGCGGGAGCCGCCTGACCCGCCTCGGCGGCAGCGGCGTCGTCGTCCTTGGCCTTGGCCGCCTCCGTGGCTTTGATTCGCTGCGCCATGAAGATCAGGAACGCGCCCACCAGGATGAACGGGATCTTGGGCATGCCCGGGATCAGGGCCAGCAGAACGGCCGCGCCGCCGGCGATCATCAGCGCCTGCCGGGACTGGGTCAGCTGGTCGGAGGCATCCGAGCCCATTTCGGAGTCGGCATTCGACCGGGTCACGACCATGCCGGTGGACACGGCCATCAGCAGCGCCGGTATCTGCGTGACCAGGCCGTCGCCGATGGTCAGCAGGGTGTAGGTGCTGACCGCGTCGCCGATTTCCATGCCGCGCTGCAGCATGCCGATGGCGATGCCGCCGACGATGTTGATGATGATAATGATGACGCCGGCGATCGCGTCGCCCTTGACGAACTTGGACGCGCCGTCCATCGCGCCGTAGAAGTCCGCTTCCGCGGATACCGCGGCACGGCGTTCCCGGGCCTGCACGTCGGTGATCAGGCCGGCGTTCAGGTCGGCGTCGATCGCCATCTGCTTGCCCGGCATCGCGTCCAGCGTGAAGCGCGCTCCCACCTCGGCCACGCGCTCGGCGCCCTTGGTGACCACCACGAACTGGATGACCACCAGAATCAGGAACACCACCGCGCCGATGATGATCGAGCCGCCCACGGCCACGTGGCCGAAGGCCTCGATGACCTGCCCGGCGTAGCCGTCGCCCAGCACCAGCCGGGTGGACGCCACGTTCAGGCCCAGCCGGAACAGCGTGGCCACCAGCAGCAGCGACGGGAACACGGAGAAGTCCAGCGGCTTCTTCACGAACATCGTGGTCAGCAGGATCACCAGCGCCAGCAGGATGTTCACGATGATCAGCACATCCAGCAGTCCCGCCGGAATCGGCACCACCAGCAGCAGGATGATGCCCACCACCCCGATCGGGACGGCGAGCTTGGAGAGGTTGCGGTTCATCAGTCACCTCCGGGTGACGGTAGGGACAAGGCTCGGCGGCCCTGCCGGGTTGAAGCGTGGGCGGCAGCGTCGGCGTCGGTCATCGCCGGCTCCGCCATGGTGTGGACGCCTGCGGCTGTACCGGCCGAGGCGCCGCGGGCCTTCAGGCTCATGACGAAGGCCAGCACGCGGGCCACGGCGTTGTAGAGCTCCATGGGGATCTCCTGGCCGATCTCGCAGGCGCCGTGCAGCGCCCGTGCCAGCGGGACGTCGCGCACCACCGGCACGCGGGTGGTTTCGGCTTCCTCGCGGATGCGGGCGGCAATGTTGCCCGCCCCCTTGGCCACCACGCGCGGCGCGGACTTTCCCGGCTCGTACTTCAGCGCCACCGCGTAGTGCGTCGGGTTGACCAGCACGACGTCGGAGCCTCCCACCGCGGCGATCATGCGGTTGCGGCTCATCGCCAGCTGCCGCGAACGCCGCTGCGACTTGATCAGCGGATCGCCCTCGGAGTTCTTGTTCTCGTCGCGGACTTCCTTCTTGGTCATCCGGGTCTTCTTGCGGTTGCGCCGGATCACCACCATCACGTCCAGCGCGGCCAGCATCAGGCCGGCGATGATCGCGGTCTGCAGCAGTCCGGCGGTGCCGCCGCCCGCCGCCTGGAGCAGCGAGGTGACCGAGAGCCCGCCGGCGGTCATCAGCACCGGGACCAGCCCCTGGATCACGAAGTACAGGGCGAGCCCCACCACCACGGTCTTCAGCAGCGCCTTGGCACCCTGCCAGAGCGCCTGCATGCCGAACACCTTCTTCAGCCCGTTGACCAGGTTGAACTGCTGGGTCTCGGGTTTGAACTTCTTCCAGTGGACGCCGCCCTGCAGCGCCGCACCCGCGATGATCACGGCGACCACGGCCAGGAACATCGGCGTGAGCGTGTACATGATGGTGCCCAGGCCGTCCTCGAGCGCCTTCACCACCAGCCCCGGGTCCGGCGACTGGATCATCCGGGTGACGGTGAACATCTGGTCGGTGCCGGCTTGGGAGGCGCGGTCGATGGTCATCGGCAGCATCACCGCGGCCGCGCCCACGCCCAGCCAGGCGGTGAGGTCCTGGGATTTGGAGAGCTGGCCCTTTTGCCGGACGTCCTTCATCCGCTTGGGGGTGGCTTGCTCTGTGCGTTCTTCGGACGTTTCCTGCGACATCTAGCCCACCCCCGTCAGGGCAGTCACGGCCTGCCCGGCGAGCGAGGAGACAATCCGCGGCAGCGCCACGAACACCACGCCGGCCAGGGTCAGGGTCAGGAAGATCTTCAGCGGGAAGCCCAGCGCAAACGCGTTCAGCGCCGGGGCCACCCGGGTGAGCAGGCCCAGACCGGCGTCGGCCAGGAACAGCACCACCAGCAGGGGCCCGGCGATCTGCACCGCCGCCAGGAACATCTGCGTCACGCCGGTGATGATCAGCTGCACCGGCTCGGCCAGGTCCACGCCCCCGCCCAGCGGCAGCGCGGTGAAACTGCGCGCGAGCCCGCCGATGATCAACTGGTAGCCGTCGGAGGCGAACAGCAGGGCCAGCGCGGCCATCTGGAACAGCCGGGTGAATTGGGCGCCGTTGACCATCGACTGCGGGTCGAACGCCTGCGCCATGGAGAAGCCGCCGAACAGGTCGATCAGCGTGCCCGCCGACTGCACCGCGGAGAACACCACCAGCACGAGGAACCCCAGCAGCGCGCCCACCAGGATCTCCAGCACCAGCGCGCCGAAGAACCCCGCCGTGTTCATCGACTCGTACCCGTTGGCCACCCGCGGGGACACCGCCAGGGCCAGTCCGACGCCGAGCATCGCCTTGATGCGGGCCGGGATGGCTCCGTAGGAGAACGGCGGGGCGATCAGCAGGAAAGCCACCATGCGGACACCTGCCAGCATGGTGGCCTCGATCCATGCCTGGTCGAGCGGGATGTTCATTATCCGCCGCCGAGCAGGCCGGGGATTCTCTCGAACATTTCCCGGGTGAAGGAGACCATCTCGGAAATCATCCAGTGTCCGCAGATCAGCAGGGCCATGGCCACCGCCACGGCCTTGGGCACGAAGGAGAGCGTGATTTCCTGGATCTGCGTCATGGACTGCACCAGAGAGACGGCGAAGCCCACCACCAGCGCGGTGACCAGCACCGGGGCGGAGAGTTTGGCGGCGACCAGCAGGCCCTGCAGGCCGATGTCGAGGACGGCGTTTGTATCCATGGCTAGGTACCGTAACTTCCGACCAGGGCGGTGATGATCAGGCCCCAGCCATCCACCAGCACGAACAGCAGGATCTTGAACGGCAGCGAAATCATCACCGGCGGGAGCATCATCATGCCCATGGACATCAGCGCCGAGGCCACCACCAGGTCGATCACCAGGAACGGCACGAAGATGACGAACCCGATGATGAACGCGGCGCGCAACTCGGAAATCATGAACGCCGGGATCAGGGTCTGCAGCGGCACGGCCTCGGGATTCTCCGGGTTGGGCAGGTCGGCGGCCCGCATCATCAGCGCCAGGTCTTCTTCGCGGGTGTGCGCCAGCATGAAGTTCTGCAGCGGAGCGGCGGCGGCGCCCACCGCATCCGTGAAGTCCGTGGTCCCTTCCATGTACGGCTGGACGCCCAGCTCGTTCACCTGGGTCAGCACCGGCCACATGATGAACAGCGACAGGAACAGCGCCAGCCCGGCCAGCACCTGGTTCGGCGGGATGGAGGGCAGGGACAGCGCGTTGCGGGTCATCGCCAGCACCACGAAGATCTTGGTGAAGGACGTCATCATCAGCAGCAGCGCGGGGGCCACCGACAGCAGGGTGATGCCCAGCAGCGTGATGACGGCGGACGACGGCGTGCCGTTGGGGCCGTTGATTTCCACCGAGAACCCGCCGTCGCCGTCCGGCGAGCCCGGTTCGACGGGGGCCAGCGGGTCGACCGGGGGAACCGGCGCGACCGGCGACGCGAATGCCGAAGGCGCGCTCAGGATGGCGGCCGCCACGGCCAAAAGCACTGCCAGCAGTAACGCCAGTAATGCTGCGGTGGCCAGACGCGGCCAGCGGCCCGCCGTCAAGGCCATGATGCCGGTGCTTCTCAACGCGAACGGACCTGCTTCAGGGCTTCGGCGGTCTGCTTCCAGGTGGACGGCGACAGGATGGAGCCGGCCAGCGGGGAATCCGCCACCTGCTCCTGCCGGCCGGCCGGACGCGATGCCCGGCGGCCCGTGCGGACGGAACGCCGCCCGCCGTCGATCGGATACAGTCCGGCCTGCCGGAGGCGAATGACGTCGCCGTCGTGGTGCGGCTCGTCGAACTCCTGCGCAACGTCACAGTGCTCTTGAAACGTTTGTTCGACGGGCGGCTCGGGCATGGCTGCGGCACGACGGGCCGCGCGGCGCGGGACACCGGCGTCG
>NZ_JBNHGL010000181.1:0-5918 GCF_059091245.1 Arthrobacter sp. Y3225116 | reverse complement strand
GACGGTGGTCTGCACGTTGCCGCCGCGCGCCGCCGATCCCCTGGCCGCGGAGCTGGCGGCGGAGGCCGGAACGGACCGGAGCGGACGCGTGCTGCTCGACGTCGCCTACGATCCCTGGCCCAGCGAACTGGCAGCCGTCTGGCAGCGCCACGGCGGGTCGGTGGTCCATGGATTGGAAATGCTCATCTACCAGGCCGTGGAACAGGTGCGCCTGTTCGCCGGCGATCGCTTCACCAACGCCGCCGAAGTCACAAATGTGATGTGTGACGCGGTAGGTGCACCGCGGCGCTAAACAGCCCGCCGAGGCATGGCAGTATTGAATCCATGTTGCGTTGGTTAACCGCCGGTGAATCCCATGGTCCGGCCCTGGTAGGCATTATCGAAGGCGTCCCTGCCGGCGTCGAACTGACCGCGGCCGAGGTCCAGGATGCCCTGGCCCGGCGGCGTCTTGGCTACGGCCGCGGCGCCCGAATGAAGTTCGAAAAGGACCAGGTCACCCTGGTGGGCGGCGTCCGCCACGGCCTGACCCAAGGCGGCCCGGTGGCCATCGAGGTCGCCAACACCGAATGGCCCAAGTGGGAAACCGTCATGTCCGCCGACCCGGTGGATCCGGCGGCCCTGGCGGATCTGGCCCGCAACGCCCCGCTCACCCGGCCCCGGCCGGGCCACGCCGACTTCACCGGCATGCAGAAGTACGGCTTCGACGAAGCCCGCCCCGTGCTGGAACGGGCCAGCGCCCGGGAGACCGCGGCCCGCGTGGCTTTGGGCACCGTGGCCGCGAAATTCCTCGCCGCGCTGGGCATCCGGCTGGTCAGCCACACCACCGCGGTCGGCCGGGTCTCCGTACCCGAAGGCTGCCCGCTTCCCGGGCCGGGCGATGTCCTGGCACTGGACGAAGATCCGCTGCGCTGCTTCGACGCCGAGACGTCCGAGGCCATGGTGCTGGAAGTAGACCAGGCGCACAAGGACGGCGAAACCCTCGGCGGCGTGGTCGAGGTTCTGGCCTACGGCCTGCCGCCCGGACTGGGCAGCTACGTGCACTGGGACCGCCGGCTGGACGCGCGCCTGGCCGCCGCCTTGATGGGAATCCAGGCGATCAAGGGCGTGGAGGTCGGCGACGGCTTCCTCACCGCCGCCCGCCGCGGATCGGAAGCCCACGACGAGATCGTTCGCAACGAAGACGGCACCATCGTGCGGGCCAGCAACCGGGCCGGCGGCATCGAGGGCGGCATGAGCATCGGGGAGACCCTGCGCGTCCGGGCGGCCATGAAACCGATCGCCACGGTGCCCCGCGCGCTGTCCACCATCGACGTCACCACCGGAGAACCGGCCAAGGCCCACCACCAGCGGTCCGACGTCTGCGCGGTGCCGGCATCCGGCGTCGTCGCCGAAGCCATGGTGGCCCTGGTACTGGCCGAGGCCGTGACCGAGAAGTTCGGCGGCGACTCCGTGAGCGAGACGGCACGCAACCTCCGGTCCTACCTGGCGGCGATCCCGGAGTCGCTGGATTCGATCGGCCGCTAATGGCAGCCGGGCAGCCGCTCAAGCTGCGGCGCCACCTGGTCCTGATCGGCCCGATGGCGTCCGGCAAATCGACGCTGGGCAGCCAGTTCGCCAGCCGGCACGGCCTCGCCTTCGCCGACAGCGACAAGCGGCTCGTCGAACGGCACGGACCCATTCCCGCCATCTTCACCTCGATGGGCGAACACGCCTTCCGCGAGCTCGAGGCCCGCGAGGTGGCGGCACTGCTCGCCGCCGGCCGGCCGCCCGCCGTGGTGTCGCTGGGCGGCGGCGCCATCCTGGACACCGGCACCCAGCAGCTGCTGGCCAACTGCACCGTGGTTTTCCTGGACATCGACGTGGATACCGTGCGCCCGCGCATCATCAAGGACACCGGCCGGCCGCTGCTGGCCGGCGACCCCGTGGGCCGCTGGATCGAGACCTTTGGACAACGCCGGCCGGTCTACGAGCGGCTGGCGGACCTGGTGCTGGACACCCGCGGCAAATCACAGCAGCAACTGCTGGCCGAACTGAGACAACTGCTTGATGAAAGGCACGAACCGTGAGCAACACCGCCGAGGCAACCACCATCCCGGTCACCGGGAACACACCCCAGGAGGCGTACGACGTCGTCGTCGGCCACGCGCTGCTGGGCCGCCTGCCGCAGGTGCTGGGGGAGCGGGTCCGCAAGGTCCTCGTGATCCACCCGCGCGCGCTGCGCGCCACCGGCGACGCGGTGCGCGAGGACCTGGCCGCCAACGGGCTGGAGGCGCTGACCGCCGAAATTCCCGACGCCGAGGAGGGCAAGCACATCCAGGTGGCCTCGTTCTGCTGGCAGGTGCTGGGACAGAACGACTTCACCCGCTCGGACGCCATCGTGGCCGTGGGCGGCGGCGCGGTCACCGACGTGGCCGGCTTCGTGGCCGCCACCTGGCTGCGCGGCGTCAAGGTGGTGCACATCCCCACCAGCCTGCTGGGCATGGTGGACGCCGCGGTGGGCGGCAAGACCGGCATCAACACCGCCGAGGGCAAGAACCTGGTGGGCGCGTTCCACCCGCCGGCCGCGGTGCTGGCCGACCTGGACGCGCTGCAGACACTGCCGCCCAACGAACTGGTCACCGGTCTGGCCGAAGCCGTCAAGTGCGGCTTCATCGCCGACCCGGCCATCCTGGAGGTGATCGAAGCGGACCCCAAGGCCGCCAGCACCGCCGGCACGCCGCAGTTGCGGGAGATCATCGAGCGGTCCATCCGGGTCAAGGCCGAAATAGTCTCCTCCGACCTGCGCGAGTCGGGACGCCGGGAGTTCCTGAATTACGGGCACACCCTCGGCCACGCGATCGAGCTTGCAGAGCGCTACCAGATGCGCCACGGCGCGGCCGTTTCGATCGGCCTGGCCTTTGCCGCCGAGCTGTCCCGGATGGTGGGCCGGCTGGACGACGCCACCGCCGACCGGCACCAGGCGATCCTGACGTCGCTCGGACTGCCCGTGACCTACCGCCGCGACCGCTGGGCCGCGCTGCTGGACGGGATGAAGCGGGACAAGAAGGCCCGCGGCGACCTGCTGCGGTTCGTGGTGCTGGACGGCCTGGCCAAGCCCGGGATCCTGGACGTGCCGGACACCTCGCTGCTGTTCGCCGCCTACCAGGAGATCGCCGAGTAGCGCCGGACGCCGCGTGGTGCCGGAGGCGGCCGGGGGTGGTGCCGGGGGATTTCGACGCCGTGCTGTCCACCTTTTGGCAGGGCGACCGGCGTTTCCGCAGGTCAGGAGCTTGGGCGCCTCCAAGAGTTGGACAATTCCTGCGGAACGTGGACACGTTGGGCCGCCCGTCCGGAGAGAGTCAGCGCCCCACCGGAGAGCCAGCGCCCCACCGGAGAGCCAGCGCCCCAATCGGTGCAGGGGTCCCGCGCGCCGTGGGTTCGCTCCCACGTTTGGCCGGCGGGCCTGGACATCGCCGCACGTCAGGGCCCTTTACGCTGCCAAGACGTGGGGCGTTAGGGCTGAACGTGGGACGCAGCCGCCCACCCCGTCCCCTGCAGCGGCTGGCGTTGCCGGCCGCCACAGCCGCTCCGCGACAAAGCGAGGCGAGCCCATCCGCAGGGCCACGCTTCGGTCAGGCAACCCGCCAGCAGGTAGAATGTCTGCTGGACTTCGCTCCGGGCCGGGCGGACTTTCCGCCCGCGGCCCGCCATCATCGACGAAAGTGAAACTGTGGCCACGACCAACGACATCAAGAACGGCACCGTGCTGAAGCTGGACGGCCAGCTGTGGAACGTCATTGAGTTCCAGCACGTGAAGCCGGGCAAGGGCGGCGCGTTCGTGCGCACCAAGATCAAGAATGTCGTCAGCGGCAAGATCCAGGACAAGACGTTTAACGCCGGCCTGAAGATCGAGACCGCCACGGTTGACCGCCGCGATTACACCTACCTGTACAAGGACGGCGACGACTTCGTCTTCATGGACGTGCAGGACTACGACCAGGTCACAGTTCCCGGCCCGGTGGTCGGCGACGACGAGAACTTCCTGCTGGAAAACATCAAGGTCAACATCGCCATGCACGACGGCATCCCGCTCTACATCGAGCTGCCCGCCTCCGTGGTCATGGAGATCACCTACACCGAGCCCGGCCTGCAGGGCGACCGTTCCACCGGCGGCACCAAGCCCGCCACGGTGGAGACCGGCTACCAGATCCAGGTTCCGCTGTTCCTGGAGACCGGCACCAAGGTCAAGGTCGACACCCGCACCGGCGACTACCTGGGACGAGTCAACGACTAGTGAGTGCTCCCACTTCTGCCCGCGGCAAAGCCCGCCGCAGGGCCGTCGACGTCCTTTTTGAAGCCGAACAACGCGGCGTGTCCGCCGCCGAGGCGCTGGCCGGTCGCGGCAACACCGACCAGGTGATCAACCCCTACACCGCGCAGATCGTGGAGGGCGTCGCCGCGCTCCAGCCGACGATCGACGAGTTCCTGTCCACCTACGCCCAGGGCTGGACGCTGGAACGGATGCCCGCGGTGGACCGCATCATCCTGCGGGTCGGCTCCTGGGAACTGCTCTACAACGACGACGTCCCCGACGGCGTAGCGGTCAGCGAGGCCGTGGAGCTGGCCAAAACGCTCTCGACCGACGAGTCGCCGTCCTTCGTCAACGGCCTGCTGGGCCGGCTGCAGCAGCTCAAGCCCACGCTCCTGGCCTGACACGGGCCCGCAGCCACCATCCCCACGCGCGACGGCGGGTGCCCCCTTTGGCGGGCACCCGCCGTCGCCGCGTTCGGGCCGGGTCGGGGACGGGGGTTGGGGAAGCCACAGGAGGTCGGTGAGCTTGCGCACATCGCCCGCGCATCGCCGTCGCACAGCCGTCACGAACGGCAGGAGCGGAGGCGGGCATGGTAATTTTGAGGGCGCAAGCAACCTTTAAATTCCGTCCAGTGAGGCGGGGAAGGAGGCGGCAACAGATGAACACGGACCACCCGGCGCAGCCGGCATCGTCGCGCGTTGTACTTGCCGAAGCGGACATCAACCGCGCATTGACCCGTATCGCCCACGAGATCCTCGAGGCGAACAAAGGCTCCCAGGACCTGGTCCTGCTGGGCATCCCGCGCCGCGGTTACCCGCTGGCCCGGCGGCTGGCCGCCAAGATCGCCGCCGCCGACCCCTCGGTCGCCGCCGACAAAATCATCGGGCAGCTGGACGTGACCATGTTCCGCGACGACCTGCGCCGGCATCCCACGCGTTCGCCGCTGCCCACGCAGCTGCCGGCCGACGGCATCGACGACAAGGTCGTGGTGCTGGTCGACGACGTGCTCTATTCCGGGCGCACCATCCGCGCCGCCCTGGACGCGCTGGTGGACCTGGGCCGGCCTCGGATCGTGCGGCTGGCCGTGCTGGTGGACCGCGGGCACCGCGAGCTGCCGATCCGCGCCGACCACGTCGGCAAGAACCTTCCCACCTCCTCCAAGGAGAAGGTCCGGGTCCGGCTGGCCGAGACCGACACCAACAACGGCGCACCGGCGGCCGACGAAGTAGTGATCGAGGACGTCAGCGCATGAAACACCTGCTCTCCACCGCGGACCTGGCCAAGCAGGACGCGGTGCAGATCCTGGACACTGCCGAGGAGATGTCCGCGGTCTCCCTGCGCGAGGTCAAGAAACTGCCCGTGCTGCGCGGCCGCACCGTGGTCAACCTCTTCTTCGAGGACTCCACCCGCACCCGCATTTCCTTCGAAGCCGCCGCCAAGCGGCTCTCGGCCGACGTCATCAACTTCGCGGCCAAGGGATCCTCGGTCTCCAAGGGCGAATCGCTCAAAGACACCGCCCAGACCCTGGAGGCGATGGGCGCCGACGCCGTCGTCATCCGGCACTGGGCCTCCGGGGCACCGGCGCGGCTGGCCGGGTCGGGCTGGATCGACGCCGCCGTGGTGAACG
>NZ_JBNHGL010000180.1:0-5924 GCF_059091245.1 Arthrobacter sp. Y3225116 | reverse complement strand
CGGTGCGGAAGCAGAAGTTGGGAGCGGAACCGCGCCCGCCCACGGCGGCGGGGACCGGAACGACGCGCCCGCCGCCAGTTCGCACGTGGTCGCGTCGCCGGTCCACGAGCACCGCTACGTGGCGCAGCGGATCCTGGAAGCCAGGCTGTTCGAGGGCTACCGGCTCAGCGAGATGGCCGTGATCGTCCGCACCGGCGGCCAGCTCTCGGCCCTCGCCCGCTACCTCACCGGCCAGGACATCGCGGTCAAGGTCCCGGTTGCCGAAAGCGCGGTGCGCGACGAGGCCGCGGTCCGGCCGCTGCTGGACGCGTTGGCCGTGGCCCTTGAGCCGGAACTACTCACCCCCGACGCTGCCGTCGCCCTCCTGACCTCCAGGATCGGCGGCGCGACGGCGATCGACCTGCGCCGCCTGCGCCAGGCACTGCGGCGCGAAGAGCTGCTCGGCGGCGGGGGCCGGTCCAGCGATTCCCTGCTCGTGGAAGCGATCGGCGACCCCGTGTTCCTCGGCACGCTCGGAAGGGAAGGCGGATCCGCCAGGAGGATCGCGCGGATGCTCAAGGCCGGTCGGGACGCGGCGGCCGAGCCGGGGGCCAACGCCGAGACGGTGCTGTGGGCACTGTGGTCCGCCACCGGGCTCTCCGATCGCTGGGCGGCACAGGCACTGCAAGGCGGACCGGTCGGCGTACGGGCGGACCGGGACCTCGACGCCATGATGGCGCTGTTCCAGACCGCCGAGCGGTATGTGGACCAACTCCCCGGCTCCAGTCCCCGGCAGTTCCTGGAATACCTGTTGAACCAGGAACTGCCGATGGACAACCTCGCGCCGCGCGCCCAGATGCGGGAAGCCGTGGAACTCCTCACGCCAGCCTCGGCGGCGGGCCGGGGCTGGCCGCTGGTCATCGTGGCCGGCGTCCAAGAGGGGGTGTGGCCGAACACCAGGCTGCGTGGTGAACTGCTGGGCAGCACGGAGTTCGTCGAGGTTTTGGAGCGCGGCGTCGAGGACGCCCGGCGGATCGACGCGGTGAGCAGGCTGCGGGAAATCCGGTACGACGAATTGCGGAGTTTTTCCACGGCGATCTCGCGTGCCGAACGCCGGCTGATCTGCACGGCGGTGCAGTCCGAAGACGCCCAGCCGTCCCAGTTCCTCGATCTGGTTGAGCCCTGGCTGGACCCGGAAACCCCCCGGCCGGCGACGGAAGTCCTCCGCCCGCGAACCGTGCGTGCCTTGGCGGCGGAACTCCGGCAGGCCGCCCAGCAAGCCTCGACCCGTCCGGAAGAAGCGGCGGATGCTGCCGCCGTGCTCGCCATGCTGGCGGCCAGCCCGGTGCCGGTGCCCGGCGCGCACCCGCGCGACTGGTGGGGATTGCTGCCGCTGAGCAGCACGGCACCGGTCGTTCCGGAGGGGGAACCCGTCCCGGTTTCCCCCTCGAAGGTGGAGGCCGTCCAGAAGTCCCCGCTCGACTGGTTCATCCAAGCGGCAGGGGGCGAAGCGGCCACCGACTTCGCCCGCAGCCTGGGCACCCTGGTCCACGGAATTGCGCAGGACTTCCCCGCGGGCACCGGAACGGAATACGTGGCCGAACTGCTCCGGCGCTGGCCGCAGTTGGGGATGAAGGAGAACTGGGAGGGACGGCTTGACTTCAACCGTGCCGAAGGAATGGTCCGGAGACTGGCTCAGTACGTGATCCAGATGCGTGCGGAGGGCCGGAGCCTGGTCGGCGTGGAACAGGACTTCTCGGTTGACCTGCCGGGTCCGGAACGCGTGGCCAGGCTGCGGGGACAGGTGGACCGATTGGAGCTGGACGCCGACGGGCGGCTGCACATCGTGGACCTGAAAACGGGACGCGCTGCCCCGACCAAGGCAGAACTGGAGCGGCACCCGCAGCTGGGCAGCTACCAGGCGGCGGTCCAGGCCGGAGGATTCCCCGAACATGCGTCAGCCCCGGGCGGCGCTTCCCTGGTCCAACTGGGACAGGACCTGAAATCGGTCAAAGTCCAGCAGCAGGAGAGCCTGGCCGACGGCGAAGACTGGGCCACAGCGATGATCCACGAGGCCGCGGCTCTCATGGCCGCTTCCGAATTCGAGGCCCGGCACGATCCGCAGCGGTCCGGCAACGGCGGTCACGGCTGCCGTGCACCGGAAATTTGTCCCCTGTGCGCAGAAGGAAGGCAGGTCACCGAATGAGCATAGGAGCGGTCACCACAACCTACAGCCCGGAAGAACTTGCCGGACTGCTGGGCCAGCACCTGCCGACAGCCGAACAGTCGGCCATCATCAGCTCCCCGCTGCAGCCGATGCTGGTCATCGCCGGCGCGGGCTCCGGCAAGACGGCGACGATGGCCGACCGCGTTGTCTGGCTCGTGGCCAATGGGTTCGTCCGCCCCGATGAAATCCTCGGCGTCACTTTCACGCGCAAGGCCGCAGGCGAGCTGGCCGCCCGGATCCGCGCGCAGCTGGCCAAGCTGGACCGCAAGGGCCTGCTGCCGCAGGAGGCCGACGATGCCGCCGGCCTGGTCGAACCGAAGGTCTCGACGTACCATTCGTACGCCAACGGTTTGGTCAGCGACTACGGGCTGCGTCTGGGAATTGAACGCGACGTGGTGCTGCTGGGCACCGCGCAGTCCTGGCAGCTGGCCAGCCACTGCGTGGAGGCGTACGACGGCCCCATCGAGCACCTGGTGGCCAGCAAATCGACCCTGGTCAACGCCGTGATGCAGTTCGCCGGGGAATGCTCGGAGCATCTGGTCACCCCGGACCAGGCTGCCGGCTACCTCGCGGAGGAGGTGGAGCGGATCGCCGCCCTTCCCTACATCGACGGCAGCACCAAGCCGGCCAAGCAGGAGGTGCGGAAATTGCTGGACCGGCTGCGGACCCGGATCACCGTGGCCAACCTGGCCGCGGGCTACAACCGGGCCAAGCGGGAACGCGGGGTGCTGGATTTCGGCGACCTGGTCTCCCTCGCGGCCCGCATCGCCCGCGAAGTGCCGCAGGCCCGCCAGCTGGAACGCAGCCGCTACAAAGTCGTGTTGCTGGACGAATTCCAGGACACCTCCCACGCCCAAATGGTGCTGTTCTCCGAACTGTTCGGGGACGGGCATGCCGTCACCGCAGTGGGCGACCCGAACCAGTCCATCTACGGCTTCCGCGGTGCCTCCGCCGGCCAGCTCTTCGCTTTTCAGGAGCACTTTCCCCTGGTGGGCGACGACGGCCGGCGGGCCCCGGCTCCGGCCGGTTTCCTCACGGTGGCCTGGCGCAACAGCATCAACATCCTGCGGATGGCCAACCGGATCTCGGCACCGCTGAACCGGGAAGACCCGAACCGTCCGCGCCCCGGCCGGATCAGCGTTCCGCCGCTGCGCCCACGGCCGGGGGCCACGGAAGGGACGGTGGCACTGGGACGCTACGCGACCGAGGCGGAGGAGACCCTCGCCCTCGCCGACGCGATCGAGCGGGCACGGAAGACGGTTTTCGCCCGCGACCCTGAAACCGGCCGTGCCGAACCCGTCAGCACCGCCGTGCTGTGCCGGCGGCGGGCACAGATCCCGGGCATCGCCAAGGTACTCGAAGAGCGGGGCATTCCCTACGAAATCATCGGGCTGGCCGGGCTGCTGGCGCAGCCGGAGATCGTGGACCTCGTGGCGACCCTGCGCGTCCTGGCTGATCCGGGACGGTCCGACGCGCTGATGCGGCTGCTGGCAGGGGCACGCTGGCGGATCGGACCGGCGGACCTGATGGCCCTGGCCGATTGGTCCCGGTTCCTGGAGAGCCGGCGCCGCGCGGCGGCGGCAGGCGAGGCCGCCGAACTGGACCGGGATGAGGCCGCGGGCGAGGCCGTCGTCGAACAGGACCTGGCCGAGGCCGCGTCCCTGATCGAGGCGCTGGACCGGCTGCCCAAGCCGGGCTGGACCTCGCGCCACGGGCGGTCGCTGACGCCCGTCGCGCTTGAGCGTTTGGGGCGCTTGGCGGAAGAGGTCCGCTACCTGCGCAGCTTCGTCGGCGACGACTTGACGCTGTTGCTGGGCGAAGTGGAACGCACCATGCTGCTGGACATCGAGGTTGCCTCCAAACCCGGCCAGAGCATCCACCAGGCGCGGCGCAACCTTGATGCTTTCCACGATGCAGCGGCAGCGTTCATGCAGACATCGCAGCGCGTGGACCTGCTGGCCTTTTTGGCGTGGCTGGAAGCGGCTGCCGCCGAAGAGGGAGGCCTGGACATGGCGCAGGTGGACGTGCGGCACGATGCCGTGCAGCTGCTGACGGTCCACGCTTCCAAGGGGCTGGAATGGGACGCAGTCTTCGTCCCCGGACTCAACGACGGCGCCTTCCCTTCCTCCTCGGACAACCGGTGGAGCAGCGGCCACGCTGCCCTGCCCTGGCCGTTGCGCGGCGACCGGTCCGACCTTCCCCAGTGGGATACCGACCAGCCGGACCAGTTGTCCTGGCTGAACGCGGAAGCGGACTACAAGTCGGACGTCCAGGCACACGGCGAAGACGAAGAGCGCCGGCTGGCCTACGTCGCCTACACCCGGGCCAAGCACCTGCTGGTCTGCAGCTCCGCCGGCTGGACCGGCAGCAAGGTCAAGCCCACGGCCGTGTCGGCCTTCCTTGCCGAACTGCACGAAATGTCACAGGAGGAACCCACGGCAGTGCAGGTGCGGCATTGGGTAGCGGACGAGGAACTCGGGCCGGAGAATCCGTTTCGGGCCGAAGTGGAAACAGCCATGTGGCCCTTCGATCCGCTGGAAGGACCGCGGGTCTACCGCAGCGGCATCCCGCAGCGGCAACGTCCGGGCCGCCGGGCGGCCATGGAACAGGCCGCGCAGGCAGTGCTCGAGTCGCTGGCACAGGACCGGCAGCCGGCCGCCGACTCGGCGTGGGCCCATGAGGCCAGGCTGCTTCTGGAACGCCACAACGCCGCCCCCACCGCCGGCGAAGTGGAGCTGCCGGCGCACATCTCCGCGTCGCTGCTGGTGGACTTGGCCGACGACCCGGACGAAGTCACGCGGCGCCTGCGGCGTCCGGTGCCCCGGAAGCCCGGAATGGCCGCCAGAAAGGGCACCGCCTTCCACAGCTGGATCGAGGAATACTTCGGCACCACGGGGATGTTCGATCTCGAGGCCTACCCGGACGCGGCCGACGCCCACGTCGACGAGGCCTATGATCTGGCCGGCCTGGTCGAGACCTTCAAAGCGTCCGAATGGGCCGACCGGGTCCCGGCAGCCATCGAAGTGCCCGTCGAGACCCGCGTCGGCGGCGTCGTGGTGCGCGGGCGCATCGATGCCGTGTTCCGCGACGCGGACGGCAGCTGGGACCTGATCGACTGGAAGACCGGAACCGCGCCGACGGGCACGCAACTGTCGGTGAAGTCGGTGCAGCTGGCCGTCTATCGGCTGGCGTGGGCACGCCTGCACGGAATCGACGTGGACCGCGTCAAGGCCGCCTTTTACTACGTCGGGCAGGACAAACTGGTGCGCCCGCACGGCCTGGCCGGCGAAGCGGAGCTGGAGGCGGCGGTGTTGCGGGCCTACTCGTAGTAGCGCCCCGCGCAGCAGCGATCGGCGCCCCGGGCAGCAGGGGTCAGCGCCCCGGGCAGCAGGGGTCAGCGCCGTGGGTTGATGACCGGAAGCGCCGTGGTGTCCGCGGACGCAGGCTCGGCTTCCCTGGCCGGCCGGGCCTCCTTGCCGGCGGCCGCTGCGCCGTCGGCGCTGCCGTTCTCCGGCGGCGCAGGCTCCGCGGCGTCCTGATCCGCGGCGTCCTGTTCCGGCGCGGGCGGTGCCGGAGAAGCTGGATCGACGGCAGGCCCCTCAACCGGGAGCAGCGTGACCTTGGAACTCCCGGAGCGGCCGGCGAGCTGGACGCGTGCGGGCCCGTCGTGCCGGTGCGCCTGCTCGGCCGAAGCGTTCCCGCCCGCCGAAACCGCCCC
>NZ_JBNHGL010000179.1:0-5977 GCF_059091245.1 Arthrobacter sp. Y3225116 | reverse complement strand
GGCCGTCGGACCCGGCAGCCGGCACCTCGCAACAGCCTGCCCAGCCCTCTCGCGCCCGGGCAGCCCGTGCTCAGGCCGCTTCGGCCAGCGGCAGCGGGTGGATGTCCCAGAGGAAGCAGTACGTTTTCGGCCCGGAATTGTGCATGACGTTGTAGTACAGCCACTGCCAGGCAGTTGCGCCGTTATGGTCTGCCGGGGCAGGCGGACAGTCGGCTGGCGTGTACCACCGCCCTTCGCTCCAGATGCAGTGCAGGTCGCCCACATAGGTGGCCGCAGGGCCGGCGCCGGGCCTGCCGTGCGGCAGCCCGATCCTGCCCTTCAGCGCGGCGCCCTCGCCCACGGCGTACAGCTCGTTCCGTGACGGGTCGTGGGCAAACGGCAGGTGCTCCTCCAATTCGTCCATCACGGCGAGGCTCTTGGAAATGGCGGCGTCGAGTTCCAGCCCGTCGGTGACAATCAGGACGGTGAAGCGGTTCATGTCGAATCCTCCGGTCGCGGTTTCTGGTGGAATCGACCTTAGGGATCCGGCCACGGCAGCCGGTAGCCCCGACGGGGGATTGTGGATAACGGTCGGGGCTCCGGCTCATGCGCTGAGCGAACAGGGGGCGACAGGCCGCAACCCGGCGCGTTAGCGTGGAGGTATGGCAACCATCGATATCACCGAGGCCCAGTTCCCGCAGACCATCGAAGAGAACGACATTGTGTTCGTTGACTTCTGGGCCGACTGGTGCGGCCCGTGCAAGCAGTTTGCTCCCGTCTACGATGCCGCGTCCGAGGAACACGGCGACATCGTCTTCGCCAAGGTGGACACCGAAGCCGAGCAGGGCCTGGCCGCCGCGGCCGGCATCACCTCGATTCCGACCCTCATGGCCTTCCGCGAAAAGGTGCTGGTGTTCTCCCAGCCCGGCGCCCTGAACTCCAGCCAGTTCGGGCAGTTGGTGGACGCGGTCAAGGGACTGGACATGCAGGAAGTCCACGCCCAGGTGGCCGCCCAGCAGCAGGCGGCGCAGGACGGTCAGGCCTCCGAATAGCTACAACGGTCAGCACTCCAGAGGGGGCGGGGCGCATGCCCTGCTCCCTCTCGCTTTAAGGCGAGCGATGTTTCCGGCGGTAGTGCCGCGTCAGTGCCGCATTAGTGCCGGCGGTGGTCCTGCGGCGCCAGCCGCGGCCCGAAGGCGGGCTTGCGGAAACCGCTCAGCACCAGCATCCGCACCACCCGCTGGCGGTGGCCCCGCCACGGTTCCAGGAGCTCGAGCATGCCGGCGTCGTCCGTCTTGCGCCCGGTCAGGGCGTAGCCGACGAACGCCGCCAGATGGAAGTCGCCCACCGACACCGAGTCCGGATCCCCGTGCGTGCGCTGCGCGGTCTCGGCCGCGGTCCACGGCCCGATCCCCGGGACGGTGCACAGCTTGCGGGCCAGTTCTTCGCCGGCCGGCAGCGACGCCAGCCGTTCCAGGGCGCCGGCCGAGGAACACACCCGCATGATGGTGCCCGAGCGCTTCGAGTCGACCCCCGCCCGGTGCCAGTCCCAGGACGGGATGCGCCGCCACCCCTGCGCCGTCGGCGGGACCATAAGCCCGCTCGGTGCGGGCCCCGGGGCCGGAGACCCATGCCGGCGGACCAGGTATTTGTAGGAGTAGCGCGCCTCGATGGTCGTGATCTTCTGCTCCAGGATCACCGGCACGAGCGCATCGATCATCCGCCCGGTCGCCGGCAGCCGCAGCCCGGGATGCCGCCGGCGCGGTTCACGCACCAGCCGCGGCAGGCCGGTATGGAAATCCGGGGTGTCGAACCCCGACCAGTCATCGCCGGCGCCCAGCAGTGCCGGGAGCCCGGCCAGCGCTTCCTCGGCACCGGGCCCCCACGCCTGTCCCATCACGACGGCGGTGCCCCGGCTTCCGTGCTGCCCGTCCGGCCCGCGGGTGAGGCGCAGGGTCGCCGCGCCGGAGGAGGTGTTCAGCGTCAGCCAGGCACCGGCGTCGTCAATCCGGGCGGTGGGATCCTGCGTGCCGCGGGACAGGATGGACAGCGTTCCGCGCAGG
The DNA here is from genome assembly GCF_059091245.1 of Arthrobacter sp. Y3225116. NCBI lineage: Bacteria > Bacillati > Actinomycetota > Actinomycetes > Micrococcales > Micrococcaceae > Arthrobacter > Arthrobacter sp. Y3225116. The sequence continues at coordinate 3,935 of NZ_JBNHGL010000179.1, read as the reverse complement.
TCATACGGCTCCGGAAACTCCACCCGTGCGGTGAGCCCGGTGCCGGGCGCGGTGGCGGTGGACAGCATGGATTAATCGTCCCACGCGCTCCCGACACTTCCTGCACCCGGGCCCGTTCCAGCCCGGCCCGTGCGGGCAACGCCCGGCCGCCCAGGAGCGGCACCCGGCCGCCGCCCGCGGGGGCCGGCATGAAGCCGTCTTACGCACGATGTGCCCCCGGATACGCTGGCGGGTAGATTTGGGCCCATGAAATATGCCAATTCTGTTCTAGACCTGATCGGCAACACCCCGCTGGTCAAGCTGAACAAAGTGACCGAAGGTCTTGCCGCCACCGTCCTGGCGAAGGTGGAGTATTTCAACCCGGGCGGTTCGATCAAGGACCGCATCGCGGTGAAGATGATCGAAGAAGCCGAAAAGGACGGGCGGCTGAAGCCCGGCGGCACGGTCATCGAACCCACCAGCGGCAACACCGGGGTGGGCCTGGCCCTGGTGGCGCAGCAGAAGGGCTACAAGTCCATCTTCGTGACCCCGGACAAGGTGGGCCTGGAAAAGCGCGACGTGCTCAAGGCCTACGGCGCCGACGTCGTCGTCACCCCGACCTCCGTGGCGCCGGACAGCCCGGAGTCCTACTACGGCGTGTCCGACCGGCTGGTGACCGAGGTCGACGGCGGCTACAAGCCGGACCAGTTCAACAACCCGGCCGCGCCGGCCAGCCATTACGAGACCACCGGCCCGGAGATCTGGCGCGATACGGACGGCCGGGTCACCCACGTGGTGATCGGCGCCGGCACCGGCGGAACCATCACGGGAACCGGCCGCTACCTGAAGGAAATATCCGCCGACCGCCCCGGCGGTCCCGTGAAGATCGTCGGCGCGGACCCCGAGGGCTCGGTCTACTCCGGTGGCAGCGGCCGGCCGTACTTCGTCGAGGGCGTGGGCGAGGACATGTGGCCGGACAACTACGACAAGTCCGTCCCGGACGAGGTGCTGGCCGTCAACGACGCCGAGGCCTTCGCGATGACCCGGCGGCTGGCCCAGGAAGAGGGGCTGCTGGTCGGCGGTTCCTCGGGCATGGCCGTGGTGGCCGCGCTCAAGGTGGCCGAGGGGCTGGGGCCTGACGACATCGTGGTCGTGATCCTGCCGGACTCCGGACGCGGCTACCTGGGAAAGATCTTCAACGACGACTGGATGAAGTCCTACGGCTTTATCGCCGACGGGGACGAAGCGACCGTGGGCGAGGTGCTGCGGGGCAAGAGCGGCACGCTGCCGGACCTGGTCCACACCCATCCCTACGAGACGGTGCGCGACGTCATCGAGATCATGAACGAGTTCGGCGTCTCGACCCTGCCGGTGCTCTCGCAGGAGCCGCCGGTGGTGATGGGCGAGGTGGTCGGCGCCGTGAACGAACGCGAGCTGACGGCCAAGCTGTTCAAGAACGAGGCGAAGCTGACAGACAAGGTCGGCGACCACCTGAGCGCGGCGATGCCGCTGGTTGGGGCGCTGGAACCGGTCTCTGCCGCCCGCGAGAAGCTGCAGGCGGTCGACGGCGTGCTGGTGACGCTGGCCGGTGCCCCGGTGGGCGTGCTGACCCGCCACGACCTGCTGTCCTACCTGACGAGCTGAAGGAGAGAAGAATGAGCGCAGAGAACACCCAGGGCTTCAACACCCGCGCCGTGCATGCCGGCCAGGTGCCGGACGAGGCCACCGGCGCGGTGGTGCCGGCGATCTACCAGTCTTCGACCTACGCCCAGGACGGCATCGGCGGGCTGCGCAACGGCTACGAATACGGCCGCGGCACCAACCCGACCCGCGATTCCCTGCAGGTGCAGCTGGCGGCGGTGGAGGGCGGCAAGCACGCCTTCTCCTTCGCCTCCGGGCTGGCAGCCGAAGACGCGCTGATCCGGGCCCTGCTGTCCCCGGGCGACCACATCGTGCTGGGCAACGACGCGTACGGCGGCACCTACCGGCTCATCAGCCGCGTGCTCGGTGCCTGGGGGATCGGCCACACCGTGGTCGACATGTCCGACGAGTCGGCCGTGGCCGCAGCGGTCAACGAGCACAAGGCCCGGTTCCTCTGGGTCGAGACCCCGTCCAACCCGATGATGAAGGTCACCGACATCGCCGCCCTCGCCGAGCTGGCCCACGCCGCCGGCGCGCTGCTGGTCGTGGACAACACCTTCGCCTCGCCGTACCTGCAGAACCCGCTGGCCTTCGGCGCCGACGTCGTGGTGCATTCGACCACCAAGTACATCGGCGGACACTCGGACGTGATCGGCGGCGCCGTGGTGCTCAACGACGACGCGCTCGCCGAGAAGGTCGGTTTCGTGCAGTTCGCGGTGGGGGCCGTCTCCGCGCCGCTGGACGCTTTCCTGACCACCCGCGGGCTGAAGACGCTGGGCGTGCGGATGGACCGGCACTCGGCGAACGCCCAGGCCGTGGCCGAATGGCTGCAGGGCCGGGCCGAAGTCGAGGCCGTCTACTATCCGGGCCTGCCCGAGCACCCCGGCCACGAACTGGCCAAGAAACAGATGCGCGGCTTCGGCGGCATGGTCTCGGTCTCCTTCACGGGCGGCGAGGCGGCGGCCCGCAAGGTGGCCGAGTCCACCGAGGTGTTCACCCTGGCGGAATCGCTGGGCGGCATCGAGTCGCTGGTCAACTACCCGTCGGAGATGACGCACGCCTCGGTGAAAGGCACCGAACTGGCGGTGCCGGAGAACCTGATCCGGCTGTCGGTCGGCATCGAGGACATCGATGACCTGATCGCGGACTTGGAAAAGGCCTTCGGCCAGCTCTAGGCACCCATAGAGGCGGCGGTACCGGCAGGCCGGTCCGCCGCCTCTGGCGCGTCCGGGGCCGGAAGAGAATACTGTGTCCATGGATGCGAACAAGCAGTACCCTCCGGCCAGCGTCGTCGCCGGTCTGCAGTCGCGCAAGGCCCACGAACTGATCGAGTTCCTGACCGGAACCATGGGATTCATCGAGCACGCACGGTTCGAGGAGCATGGCCTGGTGGTGCACGCGGAACTGCTCTGGCCCGAGGGCGGGATGGTGATGGTCTCCAGCCACGCGGAGGGAACCCTGTGGGCCCGGGAACCCGGTTCGGCCCAGCTGAACGTCTACACCCGCGACCCCGACGGCGCGTACGAGCGCATGAAGGCAGCAGGGGCGTCGATCATCCGGGACCTGCAGGACACCGACTACGGCGACCGCGGCTTTGGCATCAACGACCCGGACGGGAATCTGTGGGCCATCGGAAAATACCGCGGCCAACCGCTGTCGGCCGACTCGGCCAAGGAACAGGACGTCAGCTACGAGGGCCACGCCTGAGCAAGCGTCCGGACGCACCTTATGATTGCCCCATGAATTCCGGATCGCTGCTGGCCCTCTGCCGGCTGCATGCCTTGAAGCCCGATGCCAGCAAGGTGGGAATCACCGGGATCGACAAGCGCCCGGTGGACGGGCGGGTACCGGTCCACCCGATGGGGCTGCGCGCCGATGTCCAGGCGGACCGCAAAAACCACGGCGGAGAGCTCAAGGCCCTCTACGCCTATGCCCAGGAGGACGCCGACGCGTGGTCGGCCGAGCTCGGGCGCGACATCCCGCCGGGGCTGTTCGGCGAAAACCTGCGGACCATGGGCGTGGCGGTCAGCGGAGCGCTGGTGGGGGAGCGGTGGCGGGTGGGGCCCGACGTCGTCGTCGAGGTGACGATGCCGCGGATACCCTGCGCCACCTTCGCCCGCCACATGGGTGAGCCACAGTGGGCCAAGCGCTTCCTGCGCAGGGGGCTGCCCGGCGCCTATCTCCAGGTGATCACCCCCGGCTCGCTGGCCGCCGGCGACAGCATCGAGGTCCTTTTCCGCCCGGCCCACGGCGTCAGCGTGGCCGACTCCTCCCTGGGGCTCAGCCCCGGGCAAGCGCAGGCGCTGCGGGCGTCC
>NZ_JBNHGL010000178.1:0-5982 GCF_059091245.1 Arthrobacter sp. Y3225116 | reverse complement strand
CATCGCGGCGGCCATCCCGTCCGGCTGGCCGGCGGCGGGGACATCATGCCGGGCGCGCGCCACCACCTCGCCGTCGAGGTTCAGCATGACCAGGGTCATGACCACGGGGTCCAGGTGGATGCCGATGGCCAGCCGGCTGGAAAGTTCCAGCTGCAGAACGGTGCGCGGCTTGCCGGGCCCGCTGACGGTCTTGCGGTCCTCGCGCACCAGGCCCTCGTCCACCAGCCGGCGCACCACGTTGGAGATGGTCTGCGGGGACAGCCCGGTGCTCTCCACCAGTTCCACCCGGGCGATTCCCCCGCGGGCACGCCGAATGGCGTTAAGGATCACCGCCTGGTTGTAGCCGCCCAGGCGGCCCAGGTTGGTTCCGCGCTGCATCGCACCCGCTTTCCACTCATTCGACGTGTGGGACCCAGAGCAACTCTAGTCATTGAGCGGGCGGACCACACCCGCCACGCGGCCGCCCTCCCGGCGCGGCCCGGACCGCCGCCCTCAGGCCAAACCGGCCACCCGTGTGTCGCTGAGGAACTGGGTCCGGTACAGCTCGGCGTAGCGGCCCTCCAAAGCCAGCAACTCCGCGTGCGTGCCCTGCTCCGCAATCCGGCCGCCCTCAATGACCAGGATCCGGTCGGCGGAGCGCACGGTGGACAGCCGGTGGGCAATGACGACGGCGGTGCGCCCCTCGAGTGCCTCGCTGAGCGCCGCCTGCACGGCGGCTTCGTTGGTGGAGTCCAAGGCCGCCGTCGCCTCGTCCAGGATCACCACCCGGGGATGGCCCAGCAGCAGGCGGGCGATGGTCATCCGCTGCCGTTCGCCGCCGGAGAGCCGGTAGCCGCGCTCCCCCACCATGGTGTCCAGGCCGTCCGGCAGGGAACGGATCAGGTCCTGCAGCCGGGCGCGGCGCAGCACGTCCCAAATCTCGTCATCGCTGGCCTCCGGCCGGGCCAGCAGCAGGTTGGAGCGGATGGTCTCGTGGAACAGGTGCCCGTCCTGGGTCACCATGCCGATGGTGCCGCGCAGCGCCTCGAAGCTCAGGTCACGGACATCAATGCCCGAAAGCTCGACGGAACCGGAGTCCACGTCGTACAGGCGGGCCAACAGCTGGGCCATGGTGGATTTTCCGGCCCCCGAGGAACCCACCAGCGCCACCGTCTGGCCTGGCTCTACCCGGAAGCTGATCCCGTGCAGCACCTCCTCGCCGCCGCGGGCGTCGAGGGTCGCCACCTCCTCCAGCGAGGCCAGCGACACCTTGTCCGCGGACGGGTAGGCGAACCGCACGTCCTTGAACTCGACGGACACCGGGCCCGGCGGCACGGCAGCGGCGTCGTCCTTTTCGGTGATCAGGGGCTTCAGGTCCAGCACCTCGAAGACGCGCTCGAAGCTGACCAGCGCACTGGAGATCTCCACCCGGGCGTTCGCCAGGGCCGTCAGCGGCGCGTACAGGCGGGTGAGCAGGAGCGCCAGCGTCACCACCTCGCCCGGATCCAGCTGGCCGATGATCGCGTAGAAACCGCCGAGCCCGTAGACCAGGGCCAGGGCCAGCGCGGACACCAGGGTGAGCGCCGTGACGAACACCCACTGCATCACCGCCGTCTTGATGCCGATGTCGCGCACCCGCTGGGCCCGGAGCTTGAACTCGCGGGACTCGTCGGCGGGCCGGCCGAACAGCTTGACCAGCGTGGCCCCGGGCGCGGAGAACCGTTCGGTCATCTGCGTGCTCATGGCGGCATTGTGGTTGGCGGTCTCGCGGCGCAGTTCCGCGAGCCGGCTGCCCATCCGGCGGGCCGGCAGCAGGAACACCGGCAGCAGCAGCAGCGCCAGCAGGGTGACCTGCCAGGAGGTGTTCAGCATGACGATCAGCGTGAGGATCAGCGCCACGAGGTTGCTCACCACCCCGGAGAGCGTTCCGGCGAAGGCCCGCTGCGCCCCGATGACGTCGTTGTTCAGCCGGCTGACCAGCGCGCCGGTGCGGGTGCGCATGAAGAAGGCGATCGGCATCTTCTGGACGTGGTCGAACACGGCGGTGCGCAGGTCCAGGATGATGTCCTCGCCCAGCCCGGAGGAAATCCACCGGGTCACCATGCTGAGCCCGGCGTCGGCGATGGCCACCAGGGCGATGACGACGGCGAGCCAGATCACTACCTCGACGTCGGTTTTGGCCACGATCGCGTTCACCACCCGGCCGGCGAGAACCGGCGTGGCGACGGCCAGCGTGGCGGTCACCACCGAGAGCAGCACAAAGACCGCAATCTTGCCCTTGTAGGGCGCGGCGAACGCAAAGGTCCGGCGGACAGTCTCCCGCGAGAAGGACTTCTGCTCCTTCGAATGCGAAAGCCGGTACAGCGAACTCCAGGCTGCCCCTTCCATGGACATGATGGCTCCTAACGGCTGATGGTGCTACTGCCACCCTAGAACCATTCCGAGCGCCCTGGTGTTCCTGCCGGCGGCCATGCGGCCGGAAGCTGTCCGGAATTGCGCGGCGGGCAGGCGAAAGGCGCCGGCCTGACGAGTGCAGGACCGGCGCCTTCCGCCACCCCGGCGTCAGCTGAGCTGCTTCTCCTCGTGCGGGACGAAGCGGACCGTCATCGCCTTGAAGCCCGGCGTGTTGGACTCCCGGGCCACCAGGTCCCGGTGGACCAGCGCGTTGGCCTCCGGGAAGTAGGCGGCCGCGCAGCCCCGCGCCGTCGGGTAGGACACCAGGCGGAACTCGTCCGCGCGGCGCTCGGTGCCCTTGAACGTGCTGATCACGTCCACCAGGTCGCGGTCGGCGAAGCCCAGTTCGGCCAGGTCGTCGGGGTGCACCAGGATGACCCGCCGCCCGTTGGAGATGCCCCGGTAGCGGTCGTCCAAGCCGTAGAACGTGGTGTTGTACTGGTCGTGGCTGCGCATGGTCTGCAGGATAAGGTGTCCCTCGGGCGCCTCCAGGTACTCTAGCGGGCTGACCGTGAACCGCGCCTTGCCGATGTCGGTGGCGAAGGACCGCGTGTCGCGCGGCGGGTTCGGCAGCACGAATCCGCTCTTGTTCCGGATCCGCGTGTTGAAGTCCTCGAAGCCCGGCAGCACGCGGGAGATGTGGTCCCGGATCACGTCGTAGTCCTCGGCCATCGCCCGCCAGTCCACCGGGTGGTCGTCGCCGAAGGTGGCCTGGGCCATCCGCGCGATGATCACCGGTTCCGCCAGCAGGTGCTCGCTGACCGGCTCCAGCCGGCCCTGCGTGGACCGGACGACGGACATGGAGTCTTCCACCGAGAGGAACTGGGCGCCCTTCGGATGCTTGTCGTCCCGGTCGGTGCGGCCCAGCGTCGGCAGGATCAGCGACGTCTTCCCGTGCACCACGTGGGAGCGGTTGGGCTTGGTGGAGACGTGCACGGTCAGGCCGGCCTTCTTCATCCCGCTCTCGAGCAGCTCGGTCTCCGAGTTGGCCAGCGCGAAGTTGCCGCCCATGGAGACGAAGACGTCGACCTTGTCCTCGTGGAAGCGGTCGATCGCCTCGGTGGAATCGACGCCGTGCTCGCGCGGCGAGGTGATGCCGAACTCCTTGTCCAGCGCCGCCAGCATCCACTCCTTGGGCTTCTCCCAGATGCCCATGGTGCGGTCGCCCTGGACGTTGGAGTGGCCGCGGACCGGGCAGGCGCCCGCTCCTGGCTTGCCGAAGTTGCCCTGGAGCAGCAGCAGGTTCACGATCTCGCGCAGGGTATCGACCGAATGCGGCTGCTGGGTCAGGCCCAGCGCCCAGCAGATGATGGTGGCCTTGGACTTGGCCAGCAGCCCGGCGACCTTGGCGATCTCCAGCCGCGACAGCCCGGTGGCCTTCTCGGTTTCGGTCCAGTCGATGTGCCGGCGGGCTTCGACGTACTCCTCGAAACCTTCGGTGTTCGCCTCGATGAACGCCTTGTCCACGACGGTGCCCGGCGCGCGGTCTTCTTCTTCCAGCAGCAGGTGTCCCAGCGCCTGGAAGAGGGCGAGGTCCCCGCCCACCTTGATCTGCAGGAATTCGTCGGCCAGCGCGGTGCCGCCGCGCAGCAGCCCGTCCACCGACTGCGGGTCCTTGAACGCCATCAGGCCGGTTTCGGGCAGCGGGTTCACCGCCACGATGGTCCCGCCGTTGTCCTTGCACTCCTTGAGCGCCGAGAGCATGCGCGGGTGGTTGGTCCCGGGGTTCTGTCCCACCACGAAGATCAGCTCGGAGTGGTGGATGTCCTCCAGCGACACGGTGCCCTTGCCGATGCCGATGGTCGGGTTCAGCGCGCTGCCGGAGGACTCGTGGCACATGTTGGAGCAGTCCGGCAGGTTGTTGGTGCCCAGCGAGCGTGCGAACAGCTGGTACATGAACGCGGTCTCGTTGGCGGTCCGGCCCGAGGTGTAGAACACGCAGCGGTCCGGCGTCGTCGCCCTGATGCGTTCGCCAATCAGGCTGAACGCGTCCGCCCACGAGATCGGCGAATAGTGCGTCTCGCCCTCGCGGATGATGACCGGCTCGGTGATCCGGCCCTGCTGGCCGAGCCAGTACTCGGTCTTCGTGGAGAGCTCTTCGATGGAGTGGCGGGCCCAGAACTCGGGCGTGACGGTGCGCTTGGTGTTCTCCTCCGCCACGGCCTTGGCGCCGTTTTCGCAGAACTCGGCCGGCTTGCGCGGGCCGGTGATGGATTCGGGCCAGGCGCAACCCGGGCAGTCGAAACCGCCGCGCTGGTTGATCCGCAGCAGCGACCGGGCGGTGCGGGAGACCCCGGCCTGTTCGATGCCGCGCTCCAACGCAACCTTTACCGCCGGAGTACCGGCGGCGACCTTCTTCGGTTCCTTGACCTTCAGGGTGCTTTCATCAATGTCATTTACGGGTGCCGGACGAGTCATGCCCCTAATGTATCCCGGCTCACACCGGTTCCCCGACTCTCCCGGCGCGTCTCACACGAAATTCCCGACGGCGGCGCCCACCCGGCCCGGGTGGGCATAGACGTTAATGCTGCGGCCGCGGCTGAAGCCGGCCAGCGTCAGCCCCACCTTTTCCGCCAGTTCGACGGCGAGGGAGGACGGCGCGCTCACGGCCGACAGGACGGGGATGCCTGCGAGATAGGCCTTCTGGACCAATTCGAACGAGGCGCGCCCGGAGACCTGCAGCACTGTATTGCGCAGCGGCAGCCGCCCCTCGCGCAGCGCCCAACCCACGACCTTGTCCACCGCGTTGTGCCGGCCCACGTCTTCGCGCAGGCAGAGCAGTTCGCCCGCGACGCTGAAGAGGCCGGCGGCGTGGACGCCGCCGGTGCGCTCGAACACCTGCTGCTGTTCGCGCAGCCGGTCCGGCAACTGCAGCAGGATGTCCAGCGGCACGTCGCCGCCGGCACCGGTGCCGTCCGGGCCCGGGGAGGCTCCGCCGTCGTCATTCTGCAGCGGGAAGCGGGAGCGTTTCGTCACGGCGTCGATCGAGGCGGTGCCGCAGATGCCGCACGCGCTGCTGGTGACCACCTGCCGGTCGAGCCGCGGATCCGGCAGCGCCACCCCCGGCGCCAACTGGGCCTCCACCACGTTGAAGGTCTGCCGGCCGTCCTCGTCCTCGCCGGCACAGAAGCGCATCGAGACGAGGTGTTCGGGCGACCAGATGACGCCCTCGGAGACCAGGAAGCCGGCCACGAGGTCGAAGTCGTCGCCCGGGGTGCGCATGGTGATGGAGAACGCGCGGCCGGCCAGCCGGATCTCCAGCGGCTCTTCCACCGCCATCACGTCCTCGCGGCGGCGCGCCGGCGCATCGAGACTGAGTTTGAGCACCTTGCGGCGCTGCGTCAAGCGGCCCATGAAGTTCTCCTCTACTGCCTGTAACAAGGGTAAGGCAGCCACAGGGCTGCGTGCGGCGGGCGGCGCGGCGGCGCTTCCGGCTGTGCGGGGCGGCGGCGCGGCCGGCTGCGCGCGGCAGGACGCGTCGTTCACCAGGGCAGGTCGAGGGCCGGCAGCTGCTCGCCGGGTTCGGCCCCGGCGGCCGGCACCACCATC
>NZ_JBNHGL010000177.1:0-5990 GCF_059091245.1 Arthrobacter sp. Y3225116 | reverse complement strand
CTGGCCCGGGAGCGCCGCCGGCGGCGCCAACGGATCCGGGAACGCAAGGGGAACGGCGGAACCCGGGGCGGGTAAGCGCCCTCGCTCCACGGTTGAGCACCTTCCCTCCACCTGGGCTTCTGCAGGGCACTTGTCCACAGGGGAGCCCCCTCGGCTGGCCGCGGGGCAGGCAGCGGCGGAAGGCTCCTGTCATGGAGAAGAAGAAGTTCACCGCCCGCCGCTCCGTCGACATTCTCGGTTTCGTGCCGCATGCGCTGGGATTCCTTCCCGCCGACAGCGTGGTGCTGCTGGCCCTGACACAAGGCCGTTTGGGCGCGACTCTCCGCCTGGATCTTCCCGCCAGCGGGGACGGCTGCCACCTCGAACTGTTTGCCGAAACAGCGGCGGACTACCTGCGCTCCGATGAGGACGCCGACTCCGCGCTGCTCATCCTGTACACGGACCACCCCTGGCGTTCGCCGGAGCGGCCGCCCCATGCCCGGCTCGTGGCCGCCCTCGGCCGTTCCCTGTCCGCCGCCGGGCTGCCGGTCCGCGCGGGCTGGACGGTTGGCCCACGGCATTGGCGCGAGCTTTATTGCGGCGACACGAAATGCTGTCCGCTGCCCGGGCGTCCGGTGTCACAGATCCGGGACAGTGCGCTGAACGCCGAACTTGTCTACAGCGGCAGCACCTATGCGCCATCCGCAGCGGAGGCCGTGGCCGTCCCACGGGCCGCAACATCCGGCGCACCCTACGCGGCCGCCGCATCCGGCCGGAAGACGGGGTCAGCCGCCGCACCGCCGCCGGCAGCGTCAGCGGCACCCGACGTACCACCCGACGTGGCGGCCGGGATACAGCAGGAGGCGGACCGGCTCGCCGCGGAAACCGCGGGAGGGTGGACCCATGCGGCCTGCTACTTCCATACCCTCCGCCGCTGGGAGCATTCCCTGGCAGCGCACCAAGCTGGAACCCTCACGGCGGAAGCGCAGGCCTTCCTGCTGGCGAGCCTGACCGACAACGCGGTACGGGACGGTGTTGCCATCTTCGCCTGCAGCAGCGCCGAGACGGCGTTCCTCTGGGCCGAGGCGTCCGGCCTCCTCGAGGACGCGGACCGGGCGGCGGGCGCCGCGCCGCCCGCCGTTCCATTCCCCGGGTCCGGCGATCCTGCGGCAGCCCGGGGCTGGTCCAAAATTCTGATCGGCGAGTCGCCCCACGCTCCGGACTGGGATCGCGTGGACGCCACGGCACACCTGCTCTCCCGCCTGCACGCGGTCGGAACGGGGCGCTCCCGCGCTGCCGCCGGCACGCTGCATGCCTGGATCGAATGGGCCCGGGGGCGCGGTACGCATGCGCATCAACGCGCCGAAGCATGCCTTCGCGAATGGCCCGGCTATCGGCTGGCGGAACTGGTGCGGGAACTGGCGGACAGCGGAATGCTGCCGGTGTGGGCGCGCCGGCGGGAGACGGCCTGGCCGGGCCGGAGGCACCTGACCGCATGACCGCGGCGTCCGCGGGGGGTCGAAAATCAGTTCATCCGGCGGTCTGAATCGTGAGACAATGGGAACCGAGACCCGGTTGGGTTCGTGTTTCAAACAGCGGTAGTTCCTGCGGGAATACCGCCGCCGCGGATCAGGTTATGCCATGCAGACCCTGCGTCCGTGGCTTGGTTTGAATTCATTCACGGACTTGACAGGGTCATAGTGGTGTTACCCGCAGGTAGCGTCACAGACCGCCGTACGAAAGGTTCTCTGTGTCACCGGACAAGAAGACTGCTGCAGCTCCCGATGAGGAGACTGCTGCCTCCGCTCCGAAAAAGTCCGCGACGACCAAGCGCGCGGGCGCCCAGTCAGCGGCAGCGGCGGAAGCTGCTCCCAAACGGCGCGGCCGCAAGCCCGGTGCCGCCGCCAAGAAGGATGAGGCGAACACCGCCGAGCTGGCTACAGAAGAAGTCGACGAGGATCCCGAGGTTGAGCCGGAGCCCACGGAGGAAGATGTAGAAGCCACCGAGGAAGCCGGCGCCAAGAAGGGCAAGGAAGGCGAGACCGGGTCCGGGTTTGTTTACTCCGACGCCGATGACGACGACGCCCCCGCCCAGCAGGTGGTCTCCGCCGGCGCCACCGCCGACCCCGTCAAGGACTACCTGAAGCAGATTGGCAAGGTCGCCCTGCTGAACGCCGAGCAGGAAGTCGACCTCGCGCTGCGGATCGAGGCCGGTCTCTTCGCCGAAGAGAAGCTGGCCAAGGACGACGGCACCATGGAGACGCGCCTGCGGCGCGACCTGGAGCAGATTGTCCACGACGGCAAGCGCGCCAAGAACCACCTGCTGGAAGCCAACCTCCGCCTGGTGGTCTCGCTGGCCAAGCGCTACACGGGCCGCGGCATGCTGTTCCTGGATCTGATCCAGGAAGGCAACCTGGGCCTCATCCGCGCCGTCGAGAAGTTCGACTACACCAAGGGCTTCAAGTTCTCCACCTACGCGACCTGGTGGATCCGGCAGGCCATCACCCGCGCCATGGCGGACCAGGCCCGCACCATCCGCATCCCGGTGCACATGGTAGAAGTCATTAACAAGCTGGCCCGCGTGCAGCGCCAGATGCTCCAGGACCTGGGCCGCGAGCCTACTCCCGAAGAGCTGGCCAAGGAACTGGACATGACGCCGGAAAAGGTCGTCGAGGTCCAGAAGTACGGCCGGGAGCCGATCTCGCTGCACACGCCGCTGGGCGAAGACGGCGACTCGGAGTTCGGCGACCTGATCGAAGACTCCGAAGCCGTGGTTCCCGCCGACGCGGTCAGCTTCACCCTGCTGCAGGAACAGCTCCACTCGGTGCTGGACACGCTGTCCGAGCGCGAAGCCGGCGTGGTGGCCATGCGCTTCGGACTCACCGACGGCCAGCCGAAGACTTTAGACGAAATCGGCAAGGTCTACGGCGTCACGCGGGAGCGCATCCGCCAGATCGAATCCAAGACCATGTCCAAGCTGCGGCACCCGTCGCGGTCGCAGGTACTCCGCGACTACCTGGACTAATCCGACTGCGCAGCAGGGCCGGCACCCGCAAGGGGCCGGCCCTGCTGCGTTAACCGGCCACCGGCAAGGGGCCGGCCCTGCTGCTTTAGCCGGCGGGAGCAGGGGAGGGGAAGGGGTCCCGCGTTGCGGCGTCAGGTGCGCGGGTGCCCCGACGGAAAGGCTTCCGGAGACGCAAAGGGCGCCGTTCCCCCTGCGGGGAACGGCGCCCTTTGACCGGGTACCGGGCGGACCTGTCGGACCGCACCGGGAACGGGCTGCCGCTGCAGCCGTTCCCTCAAGAACCTATTCGGCGGCGGCGCCGGCCTTTTCGGTCAACCGGCTGGTTTCGTCCTGCCATTCCGAGGCCTTGGAGCGAAGCTGCGGCTCATGCTGACGGGCATGGTGCCCGCAGAAGAGGAGTTCGCCGCCGGAGGAGGCCAGGACAACCCGTACATAGGCTTGGGCACCACACCGGTCGCATCGATCCAATGCGGTCAGTTCACGGGGGGCTACTGCTGTCGTCATGATGACCTCCTTACGAGTGCGTCTATCCATAGAACCATCCGAAGCGCGGAAATCTTCGCAAGATGGGGTCACTTTCGCTCACCGCGTATCACGTGTGGGTAACAGCCGGGAGCTGCGTCACATGCCGGCATGTGCCCCGGCGCGGTGCACAAGCCCGCCCGCAAAGGGGATTAGCCTAGTAACGGTCCGTTATTCGCGGCGGACCGCGGCCAAGGACCGCAGTTCTGTCTGCCAAGGAGCACTCGTACACGTGGCGCCAACGAAGTCTGAGTACACAGCACGCCATCTTTCCGTCCTGGAAGGGCTGGAAGCCGTCCGCAAGAGGCCGGGCATGTACATCGGGTCCACGGATTCCCGCGGGTTGATGCACTGCCTCTGGGAAATCATCGACAACTCCGTCGACGAGGCGCTGGCCGGGTACGGGCAGAGCATCAAGATCACGCTGCACCCGGACGGCTCGGTGGAGATCCACGACGACGGCCGCGGCATCCCGGTGGACATCGAGCCAAAGACCGGCTTGAGCGGCGTCGAAGTGGTGTTCACCAAACTGCACGCCGGCGGCAAGTTCGGCGGCGGCTCCTACACGGCCTCCGGCGGCCTGCACGGCGTCGGCGCCAGCGTGGTCAACGCCCTGTCCTCCCGCCTGGATGTCCAGGTGGACCGCGGCGGCAAGACGTACCAAATGTCCTTCCGCCGCGGCGAGCCGGGCAAGTTCATCGACACCGGCAGGGGGCCGGGCCCGGAGTCCGCGTTCGAGCCGTTCGTCACGGGCTCCAAACTGGAAGTGGTCGGCACCGCCAAACGCGGCGTGACCGGAACGCGCATCAGGTACTGGGGCGACCGGCAGATTTTCACCCCGGACGCCAAGTTTTCCTATGAAGAGCTGCAGAACCGGGCGCGGCAGACCTCGTTCCTGGTTCCGGGGCTGAAGATCACGCTGCGCGACGAGCGCAGGTTGGCCGGCACCGCCGGCGAGAACGGCCCGATCGAGGAAGTGTTCCACCACGACGGCGGCATTGCCGAGTTCGTCGAATACCTGGCCAACGACAGCGCCGTCACGGATGTCTGGCGCTTCCACGGCTCCGGCAAGTTCAAGGAAACCGTTCCGGTACTCGACGAAAACGGGCACAGCAAGATCGCCGAGGTCGACCGCGACTGCCACGTGGACGTCGCCCTGCGCTGGGGCATTGGCTACGACACCACGGTCCGTTCCTACGTGAACATCATTGCCACCCCCAAGGGCGGCACGCACCAGGCCGGCTTCGAACAGGCGCTGTTGAAAACCTTCCGGAAGGTGATCGAGGCGAACGCCCGCAAGCTGAAGGCCGGCAGCGACAAGATTGAGAAGGACGACGTCTTCGCGGGACTCACCGCGGTGCTCACCGTCCGCCTGGCCGAGCCGCAGTTCGAAGGCCAGACCAAGGAGATCCTGGGCACCTCCGCCGTCCGCGCCATCGTGTCCCGCGTGGTGGAGAAGGAGCTGGCCGCCAAGCTGGGGTCCTCGAACCGCGGGGACAAGGCCCAATCGGCGCTGCTGCTGGAAAAGGTCGTCAGCGAGATGAAGTCCCGCATCTCGGCCCGCGTCCACAAGGAGACGCAGCGGCGCAAGAATGCGCTGGAGACGTCCTCCATGCCGGCAAAGCTGATCGACTGCCGCACGAGCGACGTCGAACGCTCCGAGCTGTTCATCGTCGAGGGCGACAGCGCGTTGGGCACGGCACGGCTGGCCCGCTCGTCCGACCACCAGGCGCTGCTGCCGATCCGCGGCAAGATCCTCAACGTGCAGAAGGCGTCGGTGGGCGACATGCTCTCCAACGCCGAATGCGCGGCCATCATCCAGGTGGTGGGGGCCGGGTCAGGGCGCAGCTTCCAGTTGGACGCGGCCCGCTACGGCAAGGTCGTCCTCATGACGGACGCCGACGTCGACGGCGCGCACATCCGCACGCTGCTGCTCACGCTCTTCTTCCGCTACATGCGCCCCCTGGTCGACGCCGGCCGCGTGTACGCCGCGGTGCCCCCGCTGCACCGGGTGGAGATCATCAATCCGGGCTCCAAGGCCAACGAGGTGGTGTACACCTACTCGGAGAACGAGCTTCACAAACTGCTCGCCACCCTGGAGAAGGACGGCCGGAAGTACAAGGAGCCGATCCAGCGCTACAAGGGCCTGGGCGAGATGGACGCCGACCAGCTGGCCGAGACCACCATGGAGCCCCGCCACCGAACGCTGCGCAGGGTGCGGATCGAGGATGCCGAAGCGGCCGAGCGTTCCTTCGACCTGCTGATGGGCTCCGACGTGGCGCCGCGCAAGGAGTTCATCGTGGCCGGCGCCTCCATGCTGGACCGGGAACGGATCGACGCCTAGGCCGCCAGCCCGGGTGCCACCAGCAGGACGGTCGGCACTGCCAGCAGCAATGCCGCGGCCAGCAGCACCGCGGACCGGGCCGCCCCGCCGAGGGCCGGAACGGGGGAGAGCAGCCGCCGG
>NZ_JBNHGL010000176.1:0-5997 GCF_059091245.1 Arthrobacter sp. Y3225116 | reverse complement strand
TCGTCGGCGCCGCCGCGTGGGGAAGCCGGACGGCCGCCACCTGCTTCACGGACTCCTGGACGGCTGCGGCTTCCGGGACTCCCAGCCGCGACCTGCCCGCGTACCGTTTCCAACCGCCGTGCGACAGCCAACTGGCGGGGCTGCTGCCCCAGATGAGCCACTGGCCCTGGCGGGATCCTCCCGAAGAGGCGATCGTCCCGCCCGCCCGCAACGCCGACGAAGAGGACCACAGAATGAACCCCTCCGAAGACCCTGACCTGGTAGTGCTCTCCCACCTGCGGTGGACCTGGGTCTGGCAACGTCCGCAACATCTCGTCTCCCGGTTCGCCGCCGCCCGTGCCGGGACCGGGGCCCGGACGTGGTTCGTGGAGGAACCAATGCCGGCCAAGGTCGAACAACCGGTCCTGCGGCACCAGGATGTGGACGGCATCACCCGGGTTTGGCTTGAGCTTCCCGCAGTTGAGGGACAACTGGCCGTCCCCGGATTCGACGCCCCCGGCGCGGAAGAATACGGCGCGTTGTTCCGCGACTTGCTGGCGGCCCACGCACGGCCGGCCACGCCGGACGTCTTGATCTATACGCCGATGGCGCTGGAGATAGCGCGCACGCTCGAGCCCGGGGCCCTCTGCTACGACGTCATGGACGATTTGGCATCGTTTCGACATGCCCCCAAAGCCATGCAGACCCGGCAACGCCAGGCGCTGGCCGAATCGGATGTGGTCTTTGCCGGAGGCGCCTCCTTGCACCGCAGCGTCAGCCGCTACGTGGGCGATTCCTGCTACCTCTTCCCCAGCGGCGTGGACGCCGCGCACTATGAAACCTCCCGGCTCCTCCGCGAGGAGCGGGCGCCCGGCAGCCGGAAGGTAGCGGGCTATGTGGGTGTCATCGACGAACGGCTCGATCTTGGCCTGCTGGAGGCGCTCGCCGCGATGCTCCCCGACTGGTTGTTCCGGATCGTGGGTCCGGTCGCCAAGATCGATCCGGCCACGCTGCCGCAGGCTCCAAACATCGAGTACACCGGCATGGCGGAATACGCCGAGTTGCCGGCCGTCATGGCTGAGTTCGACGTGGCCTTGATGCCCTTCGCCATGAACGAGGCGACACGGTCGATCAGCCCGACGAAGACCCTCGAGTATTTGGCCGCCGGTCTTCCCGTGGTTTCAACGCCCGTTCCGGATGTTGTTGCCGGTTACAGGGGGCTCGTCAACATCCAGGAGGACGCCGCCGGCTTCGCCCATGCCGTCCACACCGTGCTGGGTGATTCCTCCGCCGAACGGGACCGGCGCATGCGGCCCCTGCAGAGACTCCTCGGCTGGGATGCGCTCGCCGGACGAATGCACCGTCTGATCTGCCAGGGATCCGCGGCAGGAGAACTGGCGGAGGAAGAAACCGCATGAGCTCCGGGGCCGAGGGCAACCGCTCCGACGTGGAGGATTTGGAACGCGCCCACGAACGCGGAGTCGGCGCTGCGATAGCCGGCCTGCAGGACGCCGCGCTGGGCGGGAGACGCCTGACCGGCCCCGCCGTTCCGGTACTCGCTGAGGCGGCCGTTAGTTCGGCCACGCCGTACCTTCGAGCACCGTTGCTGGCGAGGATTTCCGCCGGCCTCATGCTTCATCCGCCGGCCGGCAACGAACAGGGAGAATGCGCAACCTGCGGTACCCCGGCCCCGTGCCTGACCGCCGAGGCGCTGAAATGGTAGCGGCCGGGGGCAACGGTCCCGACCTCATTGTCGTCGGCGCAGGCCTCTTCGGACTGACCGTTGCCGAAACCGTCTCGCGCGAGTACGGGGCCCGCGTGCTGATACTCGAACGCCGTTCCCATCCCGGCGGCAACGCCTGGTCGGAGGAGGAACCGGAGACCGGGATCGAAGTCCATCGGTACGGGGCCCACCTGTTCCACACGTCCAATGAGCGGGTCTGGAACTACGTCAACCGGTTCACATCGTTCACCGGCTACCAGCACCGCGTGTTCACGGTCTTCAAGGGCAATGTGTATCCGATGCCCATCAACCTGGGCACGATCTGCGCGTATTTCGGCCGCCACCTCTCACCGGACCAGGCCAGGGAGTTGATCCGCCACCAGGCACAGGAGGTCCCGGCCTCGGCGGCCGCCAACCTGGAAGAGAAAGCCGTCTCGTTGATCGGCCGACCGTTGTACGAGGCCCTGGTCCGCGGCTACACGGCCAAACAATGGCAGACCGACCCACGGGAACTCAGCCCCGACATCATTACGCGGCTGCCCGTGCGTTACACCTTCGACAACCGCTACTTCACCGACACCTATGAAGGCCTGCCGACGGAGGGCTACGGCAAGTTTCTGAGCGGCTTTCTCCGGTCGGCCTTGATCGACCTGCAGCTGGACACCGATTTTTTCCACGTCCGTCCGCACCTCCCGCCGGACGTGCCCGTCGTCTACACCGGGCCGCTGGACCGCTACTTCGGATACTCAGCCGGGGCCCTGTCCTGGCGCACCCTGGATTTCGAGCAAGAAGTCCTGCCGATCGCGGATTTTCAAGGCACACCCGTGATGAACTACGCCGACGAAGACGTTCCGTGGACCCGCATCCACGAATTCCGCCATTTTCATCCCGAACGGCAGTACCCCAAGGACCGCACCGTGATCGTCCGCGAATACTCCCGGACGGCGGGCCGGAACGACGAACCGTACTACCCGATCAATACCAGACAGGACCGGGACAGGCTGAAGGCCTACCGTCGGCTCGCGGCCCGGGAACCGAACGTCTTCTTCGGGGGCCGCCTCGGCACCTACAAGTACCTGGACATGCACATGGCCATAGCGTCCGCGCTGGGTTTGGTCGACAATGCCCTCGGCCCCCTCCTCGCCCGCCCGACGACGTAACCCCGGCCTCGCTCCTTGCCGCATCAAGCCGGCGGTGTGCATGCCGGGTTGAAAGCCATGCCGGGGAAGGGCATGCCGGGATGCACCGCGGCACGGTGACCGAACCGACAACGCTGTCCCGGAATGTATCCGCGTGCCTGCCGTTAACACCAGTGAATGCAAATGCATGTAAACTGATCGCAGCAAGCACCACGAAAGGTACATTATGGAACTCGGCGTATTCAGCGTCAGCGACGTCACCCTGGACCCGACCACCAACCGCATGCCCACCGAGCGCGAGCGGATCAAGGCGTCGGTCGCCATTGCCAAGAAGGTCGAAGACATCGGCATGGATGTCTACGCCATCGGCGAGCACCACAACCCGCCGTTCTTCTCCAGCTCCCCCACCACGCTGCTGGCCTACATCGCCGCGCAGACCGAGCGGATCACGCTGTCCACCGCCACCACGCTGATCACCACCAACGATCCCGTGAAGATCGCCGAGGACTTCGCCATGCTCCAGCAGCTGGCCGACGGCCGCGTGGACCTGGTGCTGGGGCGCGGCAACACCGCCCCGGTCTACCCCTGGTTCGGCAAGAACATCCAGGACTCGCTGGAGCTGACGGTGGAGAACTACGCCCTGCTGCGCAAGCTCTGGGACGAGGAGGTCGTCAACTGGCAGGGCAAGCACCGCACCCCGCTGCACAACTACACCTCCACTCCCCAACCCCTGGACGGCGTTGCGCCCTTCGTCTGGCACGGCTCGATCCGCACGCCGCAGATCGCGGAACTGGCGGCCTACTACGGCGACGGCTTCTTCGCCAACAACATCTTCTGGCCGAAGGAGCACTACATGCAGCTCATCGGCCTGTACCGCGAGCGCTACGAGCACTACGGCCACGGCAGCGCCGACCAGGCAATCGTGGGCCTGGGCGGACAGTTCTTCATGCGCAAGAACTCGCAGGACGCGGTCAACGAATTCCGCCCCTACTTCGACAACGCCCCCGTCTACGGCCACGGACCGTCGCTGGAGGACTTCACCGCGCAGACCCCGCTGACCGTCGGCAGCCCGGAGCAGGTGATCGAGAAGACCCTGGCCTTCGCGGACTTCTTCGGCGACTACCAGCGCCAGTTGTTCCTGATCGACCACGCGGGTCTGCCGCTGAAGACCGTGCTGGAGCAGCTGGACCTGTTCGGCGAAGAGGTGCTCCCGGTGCTGAAGAAGGAGTTCGCCGCCCGCAAGCCGGCGCATGTTCCGGAAGCCCCGACCCACGCCAGCCGCAAGGCCGCCCGCGAGGCCAAGGAAGCTGCCGCCGAGTCGGTGTCCCGTGGCTGATTCATCCGGTCCTGAGATCAGGACGACGGCGGCGGCCTGGGAATCGCTGTTCCGCACCCAGATGGCGGTGATGCGCCGGCTGCAGCAGCTGCCCGAGTTCAGGAAACTCGCCATGCGCGAGTACGACGTCCTGTTCAACCTGAGCCGGTGCCCGGGCGGCTGGAGCCGGCTGAACGAGCTGAACGAGGCGCTGTTGATCAGCCAGCCGAGCCTCAGCCGGATGGTCGACCGCTTGGAGAAGAAGGGCCTGGTCCTCCGGCGCACGGCGCGCAACGACCAGCGGGGCATCGAGATCTCGCTGACCGACGAGGGCCGCGCGTTGCAGAAGGAGATCGGCCGGCAGCACGTCAAGCACCTGCATTCGATGCTCGCCCCGCTGCTGTCCGAGGAGGAATTCGGACAGCTCCAGGAGCTGACCGACAAGCTGCGGGCCGGCCTGGCGAACGATTAAAACCACCCGGAGGCTGCCGCTGCCGCGCCGGCCTCCGGGTTTTTCCCACCCCTGCGCACCGGCCGAAACGCCGGAGTCCCGCCGTGTCAGGCGGGCGGATCTTCGGCGATCTGCAGGGTCATGATGACCTGCTGCAGCGTCTTGAAGTGCTTGCCGGAGACGTAGCTCTCCGCCTCCGCGATGAGGCCGTAGGCATCCAGCAGCCCGGTCTCGTCGCCGGGCGCCGGAGTGCCGTGGCGGACGGCCGTGCCGAAGGAGTAGGTGCCGACCGGGTCCGGGCCGTTGACGGTGTTTTCCACCAGGCAGGCCTGGAAGCCGTCGCCGGCCGTTTTGTCGGTCAGCCCCATCGACCCGAAGTACCGGTGGCCCAGCAGGGTCCGGTAGACGAACAGCGGCTCGACCGTGTCGTCGGACGCCACGGCGGGCACCTTCGCCGGCTCGCTGACCAGCACGCGCAGTTCGGTGACCCCGCCGTCGCAGGCGGCCTTGGGCAGCTTGAGCCGGGTGTGCAGCTCGGCGGCCAGCTTGCCGGAAGAGTCCCGGATGTCCAGGTGCAGCCCGTCGTCCGAGGGCTGGGTGGGCTTGACCTGCCGCTGCACCACCCACTCGCCGGGAACCTCGAAACTGAGCACGCGGTCCGGATCGGTGTAGACCTTCCAGCCGTCGATCGTCGCTTCCCGCACGGGCTCCTTGCCGGGCGGCGGCGCGGGTTGTCCGGCGGCATTTCCGCCGGCCGCCCCCGACGGCGACGCACTCGCGCCGGCCGACGCGCCGCCGTCGTCGGGCAGCAGGCCGCAGCCGGACACGAGCGCCACGCACAGCGCCGCGGCGGCGCCCCGGCCCAGCATCCTTCGCGTGATCATGCCGCGCTCCCCCTCATGTCCGTGAGGACTCCACCGTACCCAGCGGGCGGACCGGTCCGGTATAGGACCGCGCCGTGTCCCGGGGCGTCGTCGGGAACCTTAGCGCCGCAGCGCCTGGACCTCCTGGACGGCGGCGACGACGGAGCGGGCCGCCAGGGCGATCTCGGCTTCCTTCACGCCGGCCGTGAAGGTCAGCCGCACCGCGGTCTGCGCCACGGCCGGTTCGATTCCCATCGCCAGCAGCACCGCGGACGGCTCGTCGGAGCCGGCGGCGCAGGCCGACCCGCTGGAGCAGACCACGCCGCGGCGTTCCAGTTCCAGCAGCACGGCCTCGCCGGAGGTTCCCGGGAAGCAGAAGGAGGCGCTGGCGGGCAGCCGTTCGGTGCGGTGGCCGGTCAGCATGGTGCCGGGCAGTTCCCGCAGGACGGTGTCGATCAGGTAGTCGCGGTAGCGCGTGAGCCGGTCGGCGTCTGCCGCCCGGTCGCCGCCGGCCAGCGACAAAGCGG
>NZ_JBNHGL010000175.1:0-6000 GCF_059091245.1 Arthrobacter sp. Y3225116 | reverse complement strand
ACGACCCGCACTCAGTGGCCTTTCGAACGTTGTGCTGCAAACCGCAGATTTCCTCGTGCCGGAGATACCCCGGGGGCCTCCGCATCGACGGTCCAGTCTAGGCCATGAGTTTGTACCGGAGGCCGGCGGGCACGCCCGGCCGCGCGGCCTCAGGTGGAAGGAAGGGTAGGTCCGCATGCCTTTCGATGGTGCTGCAAAACTACGACGGGTCGGGGTCAGACGACGGTGGTCATGCCGCCGTCGATAAACACCACCTGGCCGTTCACAAAATTGGAGGCGTCGGAGGCCAGCCAGATGGCAGGTCCCACGATGTCCTCCACCGTGCCCCAGCGGTGTGCCGGGGTGCGGCCCAGGATCCACGCATTAAAGGCCTCGTCGTCGACCAGCTTCTGGGTCATTTCGGTGTGGATGTAGCCCGGGGCGATCGCGTTGATCTGCAGCCCCAGGCTGGCCCACTCGGCAGTCATCGCCCGGGTCAGGTTGCGGATGCCGCCCTTGGACGCCGTGTAGGGGGCGATGGTCGGACGGGCCAGGTCGGTCTGGACGGACGCGATGTTGATGATTTTCCCGGCGCCGCGTTCGATCATGTGCCGGGCGGCCTCGCGGCCCACCAGGAAGGCGCTGGTCAGGTTGGTCCGCAGCACGCGCTCCCAGTCGTCCACGTCCAGGTCCAGCATCGGCACCCGGTGCTGGACGCCGGCGTTGTTGACCAGCACCCACAGGGGGCCCACTTCGCGCTCGACCCAGGCCACGCCGTCGGCCGCCGCCTGCGCGTCGGTGACATCGAAGGCCCGGGCGTGGATGCGGTCTTCGCCGAACTCCGCGGCCAGCTCCGCGCGGGTGCCTTCCAGCCGTTCCTCATCCAGCCCGTTGAGCACCACGACGGCGCCCGCGGCGGCGAGCCCGCGGGCGATCGCCTTGCCGATCCCGCGGCTGGAGCCGGTCACCAGCGCCACCCGCGAGGAAATGTCGAACATGTTTACAGTCATTACTCTCCAAATGCGGACGGGACGGCCGCAGCCGCCCCGTCCATGTTGCCCAAGGGTTGTACTAGAAAGGCGTGGCGATCAGGTAGATGGCCAGGGCCAGGACAAAGCCGATGATGCCCACCAGCGCCTGGCCCACGGTCCAGGTCTTCAGCGTGGTCTTGGTGTCCATCTGGAAGAACCGGCTGACCAGCCAGAAGCCCGAGTCGTTCACGTGGCCGGCGAACACCGAGCCGGCGGCCAGCGCCAGCACGATGGCGGCCAGTTCCACCGGGTTGAAGTCCGGGTTGCCCATCACGACCGGCTGGACCAGAGCGGCCGCGGTGGTCAGCGCCACGGTGGCGGAGCCCTGTGCCACACGGACGACGGCGGCGATCACGAAGCCGGCGACGATGATCGGCAGGCCGATCGCGTCCAGCGAGCCGGCGATGGCGTTGCCGATGCCGCTCGAGCGCAGCACACCGCCGAACATTCCGCCGGCGCCGGTGATCAGGATGATCGAGCAGACCGGGCCCAGCGCACTGTCGACCACGGTTTCGATCAGGCTGCGTTCCTTGCCCTGGCGGTGGCCCAGCAGCCACATCGCCAGGAGCACGGTGATCAGCAGGGCGATCGGGGTTTCACCCAGCGTGCGCAGGACCTGTACCCAGGTGTCCTCGAGCGAGACAACCTCGGCGGTGGCGAGCATGTTCAGGCCGGTGTTGAGGAAGATCAGCAGCAGCGGCAGCAGCAGCAGGAAGAAGATGGTGCCCAGCTTCGGGGCGGAGCGGAATTCGTTCTCCACCGAACCCTTCGGGGCATCGAGGATGTCCGGCACGGCGATGTTGAACCGGCGGCCCAGGAAGTGGCCGAACAGGTAGCCCACCAGGTACCAGGTCGGGATGGCAATGACCAGGCCAAGAATCAGAACGAGTCCGACGTCGGCGCCCAGCAGGCCGGTGGCGGCCACGGGACCCGGGTGCGGCGGCACGAAGATGTGCATGACGGAGAAGGCGGTGGCTGCGGGGAACGCATAGGTCAGCAGCGATCCGCCCAGGCGTCGTGCCACGGTGAAAATGATCGGCAGCATGACCACGAGGCCGGCGTCGAAGAAGATCGGGAAACCGAACAGCAGCGATGCCACGGAGAGCGCCAGCGGCGCACGCTTTTCGCCGAACTTGTTGATCAACGCCTGCGTCATGACGTCCGCGCCGCCGGAGACCTCCAGCATGCGGCCGAGCATGGCGCCCAGGCCGACCAGCAGGGCCACGCTGGCCAAGGTTCCGCCGAAGCCGCCCAGCAGCGTCGGCATAATGTCTGCGGCCGGAATGCCGGTCGCCACTGCGGTGAGCAGGCTGACAATAATCAGCGACAGGAAGGCGTGCACGCGGAACCGCATGATCAGCACCAGCAGCAGCGCGATGGCTGCTACGGCGACCAGCAGGAGGCCCGCCGTGCCCAACGTCCAGTTGAGCTCGAGTTCGGTCATCATTGTCCTTCGTTGTATCGGACGGTTGCCCGACGGGTTATCGGATCAACCGTTTCAGTTGTTGGCTCAGTTGCTTCCCGCCCGCCGGCGCTAGCTCCCCGCTGGGCCGGCCGGGTCCTGCAGGTAGTGCTCCACCAGCACCGCAATCCGCTCGGGGGAATCGGTGACGGAGACCTCAAGGCCCGCCTCGTCGTCGCCGAGCGGTTCCAGCGTCTGGAACTGCGAATCCAGCAGTGTCGGGGGCATGTATTCGTGGTCGCGCCCGCTGATCCGCTCGGCAATCAGTTCCTGGCTACCGGTGAGGTGAACGAACCGGGTCTGCGGCGCGAAGGAGCGGATCAGGTCGCGGTAGCTGCGCTTCAGCGCCGAGCATGCGACGACGGCGGTGCTTCCCTCCGCCAGCTTCTCTGCCATGACCTGGCCGATGGCGCTCAGCCAGGGGTGGCGGTCGGCGTCAGTCAATGGCTGGCCGGAGGCCATCTTTTCCTTGTTCGCAGCGCTGTGCAGGTCATCGCCGTCGATGAACTCAAGGCCGAGGTGCCGGGCGACCGCGCTGCCCACCGTGGATTTTCCGCATCCTTGGACGCCCATGACCACCAGCGGGGGATATTGCAGAGACATGGGCAGAACTCCTCAGACGCATCATTACATCTGATTTGGTGACCAATCTCTCGTCAATAAATCAGATTTATCCGGATCAAAGTACCACCGGCGGAGATGCTCCGGCAAAACCGCAGCGTTCCGCCGAGGGCGTCGGTAACGAATCGGCCTTCGCTTGGCCCCGGCCCATACCCCCGGCGGGCATCCCGAGGCTACATTTGTCTTATACGGTGTCCGGCGCGGCACCGGCTGCGGCGCCGCGGAGCCCGAGGAGGTCGGAATGTCTCTATCGGATGACGAACGGCAGCGCCTGGACAAACTGGGGCAGCAACTGGAGAACGACGACCCCCGTCTGGCCCGCTCCCTGTCGGCCCGCGGCGTGCTGGTCTTCGGCCACGTGGTCGGGGCGGCGACCCTGCTCGCCCTGGCCGGCGCGCTCCTGCTGTTCATCGGCATAGCGGGGAATGCGCTGGTTCTGGCCATGCTGGGCCTCATCTGCCTGGCCGCGGGCGCCATCCGCGGCTGCGTCGATTTCGTGGCCCGCCACCGGCGCGGGTAAGAACGGCCGCAGCAGCCACCTCGGGCCCGGGAACAGGCACCGCCGCGCGGGAACGGGCAGCGGCGCCGGGCGGATCTGCCGCCCGGGCACGCCGCGGTACCGGGGCGGATCTGCCGCGCGGATATGCCGTCAGCGCCCTGCCGGCATTCGGCCTAGGTTGCACACCCCGCCCGGACAATGCGAACCACGTCACTTTCGTTACCTCGCCATGTCACAGGGACGGTGTCATAACACACCCCATCATGTACTTTTGCTCAAGCGCGTTCATCGGGCACCGTGCACCCGCACGAGAAGAATGCCGCGGACGAGTTCGATTCAAAGGTGAAAGAGGTCTCCTGTGACACAGGATCAAATGGAAGCGGTCGCAGTCGCAGCGCAGCAGCAGCAGCCGGTCCGCAAATCGGCAGGGCACATCATTGTCGATTCATTGATGGCGCACGGCGTCGAGCGGACGTACGTGGTTCCCGGCGAGAGCTACCTGGAGGTGTTGGACGGACTCCACACTTCCAGCATCGACACCATCGTCTGCCGCCACGAAGGCGGGGCTGCCTACATGGCCGAGACGGACGGAAAGATGAACCAGCGTCCGGGCATCGCCATGGTCACCCGCGGACCCGGCGCGGCCAACGCCCACGTCGGCCTCCACACCGCCTGGCAGGACGCCACGCCCATGGTGCTGTTCGTTGGCCTGATCCCCTTCGAGCACCGTGACCGCGAAGCCTTCCAGGAATTCGACATCAAATCCTGGTTCGACACCGGCGCCAAGCGGGTCATGGTGCTGGACCACCCCGAGCGGGCCTCCGAAATCGTCGCCGAGGCCATGTTTGCCGCCATGAGCGGGCGGCCGGGACCCGTCGTCGTCGGTCTTCCCGAAGATGTCATCCGCGAAGAAGTAGACGCCACGCTGCACCCTGTCATCCCCGTGGCGCAGGGCGGCATGACGGTCACGGACTGGAAGGCGCTCAAGGCCGCGCTGAAGGAAGCCGAGAAGCCGCTGTTCGTCGTCGGCGGCAATGACTGGACCCAGGAAGGGTCCAGCGCGCTCACGACCTGGCTCGAGGAGCACAACATCGCGGCGGCGGTCGAATGGCGCTGCGAGGGCACCATCCCCTTCGACTCCCCCTCCTACGTGGGCCCGATCGGCTACGGCCGGCCGAAGCCCACCTACGACCTGCTCGAGGAAACCGACCTGCTGGTCTTCGTCGGCACCGTCCCGGGCGATGTCATCACCGACGGCTTCCTGGTCCGGCAGGATTGGTCCAAGAAGAACTTCCTGGTCACCATCGACCCGTCGCTGCGGGGCCGCTCCGGCCCCGTCTCCTACCAGATCGTGGCCAAGCCTGACGTCTTTGTCCGCGACCTGGTCATGATGGACCTGCCGGTGAAGGACGAGTGGAAAGACTTCACCCAGCGCATGCGCGGCGAGCAGGTCAAGTTCGCCGCCCTGCCGCCGGCCGAGCCCGGTGACGGGCCGGCCCGGATGGACACCATGATGGCCAACCTGGTCGCGGGCCTGCCGCGCGACGCCATGGTCACCCTCGGCGCCGGCGAGCACACCAACTGGGCGCACCGCTACTTCCCCACCCACGACTACGCCTCCATGCTGTCGGCCCGCAACGGTTCCATGGGTTACTCCGTCCCCTCGGCCATCGCCGCCTCGCTGGCCCACCCGGGACGGCGCGTGGTGACCATCGCCGGCGACGGCGAGTTCCTCATGAACGGGCAGGAACTGGCGACC
Organism: Arthrobacter sp. Y3225116; assembly: GCF_059091245.1. NCBI lineage: Bacteria > Bacillati > Actinomycetota > Actinomycetes > Micrococcales > Micrococcaceae > Arthrobacter > Arthrobacter sp. Y3225116. Next base: position 649 of record NZ_JBNHGL010000175.1, on the reverse strand, counting down.
GCCGCCCAGTACGGGGCCACCCCGCTGGTCATCGTCATGGACAACCAGGAATACGGCACCATCCGCACCCACCAGGAACGCTGGTACCCGGAGCGGATCTCCGGCACCCAGCTGAAGAATCCCGACTTCGCCCTGATGGCCCAGGCCTTCGGCGGCTTCGGGGTGAAGGTGGAGAAGGACGCCGATGTGCCCGCCGCCCTCGAAGCTGCCCTCAAGGCCATCGACGAGGACAAGACCTTCGCCCTGATCCACCTGGTGGTCGAACAGCGGGTCAAGGCCTACTGACACCCCTCAGCTGATCGAAGGCCGGTGGCCGGGGCGTTATGCCCCGGCCACCGGCCTTTCTCGGGAAAAATCACGAGAGCGTAACCTTTCACCCTCCTCCTTCGATTAGTCAGGTGTAAGGGCGCGCCGCGCTAGCAGTACCGCGGCCGTGCCGAGCAACCTTTTGAGGAGATCCATGTCGAATCGTTTCCGCACCCTGAGCCTGCCCGCCAAGGGAGCCGCCCTGGCCGCCGTCATCGCCATGGGAGGCGCCGGAGCCGCCGTGGCAGCACCCGCCCTGACCGCCGTCGGCGGCTCGGAGACCGCGGTCACCACCCCGGCAGTCCCGGCCACCCCGGCTGTCCCCGCCGGCGAGGGTGAGATC
>NZ_JBNHGL010000174.1:0-6005 GCF_059091245.1 Arthrobacter sp. Y3225116 | reverse complement strand
TTTTTTATTGGTTTTTTGTTGTGTGTTCTGCGGTGTTGGCTACTGCGCGGCGGCGCCGGCGCGCACGGTCTGCCGGCGGAACGGATGCGCCGGGTACACGCCCAGGAGGCGGATCTCGGTGGTGAAGAAGTCCAGTTCCTCGAAGGCGTGGACCATGGCAGGATCGTCCGGGTGGCCTTCGACGTCCACCATGAACATGGTGGCGGCAAACTCGCCGCCCACCATGTAGCTCTCCAGCCTGGTCATGTTGATGCCGTTGGTGGCGAAACCGCCCAGCGCCTTGTACAGCGCCGACGGCACGTTCCGCACGCGGAACACAAAGCTGGTCACCGCCGGACCGGGAAGTTCCTCGCGGGACGGGACCGGCCGGCGGTCGGCCAGCACCACGAACCGTGTGGTGTTCGTGGGATCGTCTTCGACCTTTTCCGCGAAAACCTCCAGACCGTAGAGTTCGGCGGCCATCGGCGGCGCAAGGGAGACCTTGGTCGGGTCGTTCCATTCGGCCACCTCCCGGGCTGAACCCGCGGTGTCGCCGGCGATGACCGGAGTGAGCCCGAGCCTGCGGATCAGCTTGCGGCACTGGCCCAAGGCGTGAATGTGGCTGTGCACCTCGCGGGCCTGCTCCACGGTGGCCCCGCGTACCCCCAGCAGGCTGAAACGGATGGGCAGGAAGAATTCCTCCACGATCTGCAGGGTGGTCTTCGGCAGCAGCGCGTGGATGTCCGCCACCCGGCCGGCGATCGAGTTGTCGATGGGGATCATGGCCAGTTCGGCCTCGCCGCCGGTGACGGCAGCGAACGCATCCTCGAAGCTGGCACACGGCACCGCGTCCCAACCGGGGCGCACTTCCAGGCAAGCCATGTGGGAGTTCGAGCCGGGTTCACCTTGGTACGCAATTGCAGGAGCCATGGGCGAAATTATCCCACCGGGGCGGGTCGGCGCTTCATTCCGGGCAACCGGCCGGCGTCACATAACCTGACCGGCCCGCCAACCGCTTAGTACAGATGCGATTCCTGGGTGATGCCGTAGGGCACGTCGTCGCTCAGCTCCACCGTAAACTGCCCGGGCCCGGTGCGCGTGACCAGGATGCCGCAATCGCCGTCGATGGCGGCGAGCTTTTGCAGCTCTTCGACCGCAGCATTCAGGAGATCGTGCGCTTCGGAAGCCGTCTGTGCGGTCAACGACTTGGTAGCCAGGGAAGTGGCCATGGTTCTGCCTTTCGTGGCCGGAGGTTTCCGCGCAGGAGAAACGCGGGATGGAAGCTTCCGGCCGGAACGAGCCTGCCATGCGGAACGGTGCATGGAACTTTACATTCTGCCATCCCAGATGACATCAGATGAATTTTCCACCGGCGTGGCGTGCGCCACTCCTGCCATGGCGGGGGTGGCGCACGCCGGTGCCGGCGGGACCGCCGCGGGTGCAGGGAGCCTGCAGCGGGGAGGGCGGGGGCACCCGGAGGCGGACCCGGTCCTAGAACGGGTTCAGCAGCCGGTGGACGAACTGCCGGGTGCGCTCCTCCCGCGGTTGGCGCAGCACCTGTTCGGGGTGTCCGCGTTCCACCACCACGCCGCCGTCCATGAACACCACTTCGCTGGCCACTTCACGGGCGAAGGCCAGCTCGTGGGTGACCAGGGCCATGGTCCAGCCCTCGTCAGCCAATTCCTTGATCACGTGCAGCACGTCGCCCACCAGTTCCGGATCCAGTGCGGACGTGGGCTCGTCGAACAGCAGCAGCGAGGGCTTGAGCGCCAGGGCCCGGACAATGCCGACCCGCTGCTGCTGTCCGCCGGAGAGCTGATGCGGATACTGGTCTTCCTTGCCGGAGAGCCCGACGCGGTCCAGCAGCGACCTGGCCTCGCGCACCGCTTCGGCCTTGGGCCGCTTCTGCACCTGGACCGGGCCCTCGATGATGTTCTGCAGCACCGTCATGTGCGGAAACAGGTTGTAGTGCTGGAACACCATGGCGCTGCGGTCGCGCAGGGCGGCGATCTGTTTCCGGTTCACCGGCGAACCGAAGTCCACGGCCGGCCCGCCCGAAAAGGCGACCCGTCCGCCGTCGGGGGTTTCCAGGCCGTTCAGGCAACGCAGCACGGTGGTTTTGCCCGACCCGGAGGGTCCGATCAGGGCCAGGACGCCACCCGTCTGGACGGACAGATCGATGGACTTGAGCACCTGGTTGCTGCCGAAGGACTTTCGCAGGCCCTCCACGGTCAGCACCGGTCCGGCGGCGGAGCCGCGCTGCGAAGCGGCGGCGGAAGGGACGTCAGTGGGCGACATAGCGGTCCAGCCTCTTCTCCAGTCGGGACTGCCCGGCGGAGAGCACCAGGCAGAACACCCAGTAGACCGCCGCGGCCTCAATGTAGAGCAGCATGAATTCCTGGCTGAACGCCGCGATTTCCTGGGCGGCCCGGAACGCCTCGGTGACCAGGATCAGGGAGGCGAGGGAGGTGTCCTTGACCAGCGAGATGAAGGTATTGGACAGCGGCGGCACCGACACGCGCGCGGCCTGGGGCAGGATGATGCGGCGCAGGGTGGTGGTGCCGGCCATGCCGATGGTGTGGCCGGCTTCCCACTGGCCCTTGGGGACGGAGAGGATCGCGGCCCGGATGATCTCGGCCGCATATCCGCCCACGTTCAGGGAGAACGCGATGACCGCGCTCGGCCAGGGGTCGAGCACCACGCCGATCGACGGCAGGCCGTAGAAGATCACGAACAGCTGGACCAGCAGGGGGGTGCCGCGGATCACCGACACGTAGGCGCGGGCGATGCCGGCCAGGAGCCGGTTGCGGCTCAAGCGCATCAGGGCCACGACGAGCGCCAGCAGCAGACCGATGGCGAAACTGGCCAGCGTGAGGGGGATGGTGCCGGTCAGTCCGCCCTGGACTATAGGCCAGAGCGAACTGCCGACGAGCTCCCAGTCGATGTCCATACGGTTACGTTAGCGTCTCCCTGAAAGCCGGCCGGTACTACTCGCTGACGTCCGCGCCGAAGTACTTCTCGGAGATCTCCGCCAGCGTGCCGTCTGCGCGCAGCTCCTCCAGCGCCGTGTTGAAGGCTTCCACCAGGTCGTCGCTGCCCTTCTGGAAGGCGAAGGCGCTCTGCGTCTCCTCGTCTGTTTCGGCGGCTACCTTGATGTCTTTGTTGTTGTTGGTGGCCTGGTAGTCCAGGTAGGTCAGCTTGTCGTTGACGGTGGCGTCCACGCGGCCCTGCTCCAGCAGCGAAACCGCCTGCGCCCAGCCCTCCACGGCCTCGACATTGGCTCCGGCACCCTTGGCCAGTTTGTAGAAGTTGCTGGTCAGCGACTGGGCGGAGGTTTTGCCCTCCAGATCCGCCAGGGAGGAGATGTCGTTGTTGTCCGACTTCACGACGACGACGCCGGTGCTGACCGTGTACGGGTCCGAGAAGTCGTACTTGGCCAGGCGGTCTTCGTTGATCGAAACCTGGTTGGCGATCACGTCGAAACGCCCCGCGTCCAGCCCTGCGAAGATGGCGTCCCACTGGGTCTCTTCAAACTGCACATCGACGCCGAGCTTGTCCGCCACCGCGGTGACGATCTCGACGTCGTAACCGGTCAGGTCGCCGGTGCCGTTTTCGTGGAAGGAGAACGGGCGGTAGGTCCCCTCGGTCCCGACGGTGATCACGCCGGCCTCCTGGATCTCCTGCAGCGTGGTCGCGGCGGCAGAGGTCGCCGGCTCCGACCCCGACGGCGAAGACGTGCTGCAGCCGGCCAGCACCAGGGCGGCGGCTGCGGCGGCACCGAGGACGGACAAACGGCGACGAATCATGGTGGAAAACCCCTTGTGATGTGGGACGACGAGCCAACCGGCGGGTGGCCGGCAAACGCTGAAGCTAGCACGTACAACAACGGGTACCTCAAGATATGTTCCGAACTGTGTCGGCAATGTGAGCAGCCGCACTCCCGACGGCGCGCACCGGCGTCGTTAGGCGTGGCAGCGAGGCGTCGAACAAGTGTCTGATTCAAGACGATCGAGCCCCCTTCAGCGGGTACTGAAACCGGTCCGACACGATCGACATTTCGCCATGCAGCCGCCCTGTCGCCGGGTAGTCTTACGGTCAGCTCCCTCATGGTGCGACTCCCTCCTACGCGACGCCGACCGACCGGAGAACCAATGACCACGAATAAGCCGACACCCGCTGCCCCGAACGAGGAGGGTGCTCTCGTCGCTGTCGTTGAGAAGGCAAGTGACGTCTCCGAGCCTGATGGCTTGAAGTTGAAGATCTTCCAAGCCATCTCGGTGCAGCGGCCTGTCGTACTGGAGTATTTGAAGTCGCTTCGCCGGGAAAAGCCGGAGGCCACGCCCCAAGAAATGCTCAAGGAGCTCGATAAGCGCTACGTGGCCACCGTGACTATCGCGAGTACGGGAGTCGGTGCTTCGGCAGCCATCCCCGGCGTCGGCACGTCTATTGCCTTGGGGCTTGGGGTCGCAGATCTGCTGTTCTTCTACGAGACGAGCGCCCTTTATGTCCTCGCCGCCACGGAACTCCATGGGATCGAAGTGAGCGACGCAGAGCGAGCCCGGCCGCTTGTCTTTGGGATGCTGCTCGGCCAGAAGTCGCAGAGCCAAGTGACGAAGATCGTATACCAAGCCGCCGGGGCCGGAGGTGTCAATCAGGCTCGCACGCTCGCCTCCGGTACCGTCAAGCAGGCACTCCCGAACGGCTGGGGAGAGGTGCTCACTCAGCAACTTCCCGACTCGGCGCTCGCGCCGTTGGCCACGGTTCTCGCGCGGGAGGCGCTGAAAAACAGCGCGAAGCTCGGAGCTGGGACGCTTGGCAAGGCAATCCCCTTCGGCCTCGGCGCCGTCGTTGGCGGGGTCGGAAGTTTCACGTTTGGGAGCGATGTCGTCAAGGCCGTGCGTCTTGCGTTCCCTGAGCCCCCCACTGACTTCCCGGAGGTGCTTCTGGACTTCGAGAAGCCGGAGCCAGGGGTTGTGGAGCCGTCGCGTGCCGTGAAGGCATTGCAATCCGCAGCGGACAACGTTTCGGGTTTCGGCGAAACCGTCAAGGACAAGGCGAATGACGTCGTCGATGTATTTCGGTCGGTTGACATCGACGGCGACGGGGTACCGGACGAAGCGCGGGCGCTCACTGCCGCGAAACGCACCGGATCCGCCATCAAGGGTGCCGCAGTCGGCAGTGTCGGCGCGGTTGGTGGCATCTTCAAGCGAAAGCGCGTTGACAACGCTGAGGAGAAACAGGAACCCGATTCAGGTCGCTAAGCCTGTGAATGCTGCCCGCCCTGGAATTCTGAGTTCGGCGAGCCGCGCACCGGCGTCGTTGTTGTTCTATTCCGGTGCCACCCGCACCACGAGTGCGCCCGGGTCGACGCGCATCAGCAGGCGGGAACCCATGCCGATATGGTCGCCGTCCAGTTGCATCTCCTGGGGCCGGCCGGCGTGGATCTCCACGTGCTTGCCCTGGTAGTAGTCAACCGAAGGATCCACGCTGCGGCCGCGTTTGGCGAGCCCGGCCAGCACACCGAGCCAGCCCAGCCGGCCGCGGGGGGAGATGGTCATGACGTCCAGCAGGCCGTCGTCGAGCCGCGCGCCCGGAAACATCTCGAAGCCGCCCTGGATCTTGCCGCAGTTGCCGCCCATCACGCTGCGCATCCGCACGGTCATCGGCTTGCCGCCGTCTATGGTGACCGTGGCGCGGACCGGCTTGCCCGGAAGGTTGCGCAGGCCGGCTTCCACGTAGGCCAGCCACCCGATCCGGTCCTTGAGGCCGTCGTCGGTGCCGCCTATCACGGCGGCGTCGAAGCCGAGACCGGCCATGACCAGGAACACGGAGTCGCCGCCCGACCTGTCCACGGTGGCCCGGACCACGTCGATCCGGCGGTCGCGGCCCGCCAATGCGATGCCCGCCGCGGTCTCCGGGTCGTCAACCGGCAGGTCCAGGTTGCGTGCCAGCAGGTTGCCGGTGCCCAGCGGGATCACGCCCAGCGGCATGTCGGTCGCCGCCAGCCGGCCGGCCACGCGCCGCAC
>NZ_JBNHGL010000173.1:0-6077 GCF_059091245.1 Arthrobacter sp. Y3225116 | reverse complement strand
CCACAGCCCGGGCAGCCACCACCGCCGTCGCGCCAGCACGCCGCGGCCCCGGAGCCCGGCCCTCGCCCGGTAAGGCAAAATGGTGGGGTGCCCCAGTCTGATTTTTCCTTTCGCGTCGGCAGCCGCCTGTCCGACACCGCCAGCCCCTCCCCCGCCCACGTAGAAGACAACGGGGGCGCGTTCCAGGGCCGGACCGGAACCATCACCACGCCGCACGGGGAGATTCAGACGCCGGCCTTCATCGCCGTCGGCACCAAAGCCACGGTCAAGGCCGTACTCCCCGAGTCGATGAAGGAGCTCGGCGCGCAGGCCCTGCTGGCCAACGCGTACCACCTGTACCTGCAGCCCGGGGCGGGGGTGCTGGATGCGGCCGGCGGACTGGGCAGGTTCATGAATTGGGACGGGCCCACCTTCACGGATTCCGGCGGCTTCCAGGTGATGAGCCTTGGCTCCGGCTTCAAGAAAGTCATCAGCATGGACGCGGCCGCGGCCGGCAGCGGCTCCGACGACCGGGTGGCACCCGGCAAGGAACGCCTGGCCCACGTGGATGACGACGGCGTCTGGTTCAAGTCGCATCTCAACGGCGACAGGCACCGCTTCACGCCGGAGATCTCCATGCAGGTGCAGCACCAGCTCGGGGCCGACATCATGTTCGCCTTCGACGAGCTGACCACGCTGATGAATTCGCGCGGTTACCAGGAGGAGTCGCTGGAACGCACGCGGCGGTGGGCCGAGCGGTGCGTGACCGAGCACGAGCGGCTCACCGAGGAGCGCTCCCACCGGCCGTACCAGGCACTCTTCGGGGTGATTCAGGGCGCCCAGTACGAAGACCTGCGCCGCAAGGCCTGCCGCGACCTCGGAGCGATGAACTTCGACGGCTTCGGCATTGGCGGCGCGTTGGAGAAGGAGAACCTGGGCACGATCGTGCGCTGGTGCACCGAGGAGCTGCCCGAGGACAAGCCCCGCCATCTGCTGGGCATCTCCGAACCCGACGACATCTTCACCGCGATCGAGAACGGCGCCGACACCTTCGACTGTGTCTCCCCCACCCGGGTGGCGCGCAACTCCGCGTTCTACACGCCCGACGGCCGCAAGAACCTGTCCAACCGCCGGTTTAAAACGGACTTCACCCCCTTGGTGGACGGCTGCGACTGCTACACCTGCGCAAACTACACGCGCGCCTACATCCACCACCTGTACAAGGCAAACGAGATGGTCAGCCACACGCTGATCTCCATCCACAACGAGCGCTTCACCGTGAAACTGGTCGACGATGCGCGGCTGGCCATCGACGACGGTTCCTTCTTCGACTTCAAGGCCGAGGTGCTGGGCCGCTACTACGCCTGATCTGCCCGGGCGCGGCCCGGGACCGTGGATCGGCGGGCCGGAGGCGGGGCAGTTCCGGGCACGCGGAAGGCCGCCGTCGTTTCCGTGAGAACGACGGCGGCCTTCCGTGTCTTGGTGCGGGCCGGGCTCAGGCAGCCAGCGCCACGTCGGACAGCTCCGTGGTCGGAGCCAGAATCCTCAGCCAGCAATCGGACTGCCCGGGGTCGGCATGTGCGGGCAGCGCTCCGGCCTCCGCGCATCCTTGCAGTTCTGCCAGGACTGCCCCGTCCACGGAGGCATTCTGCAGGTCAATGGTTATCTGAAGTCCCGCGGCCAGCGAGTTGGCCCGCCTGGCCAAAGAGTAGACGGCCAAAACGTTCCGCTCGTCGACCCGCCCGCGTACGTCAATGTGCGCGGCTGAACACTCCAAGTCGACGCGGACCGTGACCTTGAGTTTGCCACTCATCGCGCCGCTGCCTTCGGCGCGGTGGAATTTCGGGCCGTTGCCTTCGGCGCGGTGGAGGTCCGGGCCACACCGGAGGACACCCGGCGCCGGCGGCGACCCGCCCCGGCCTTGCTCTCCAAGGCCCACGACTTATGGAAGCGGCTGCGCTGTTCCTGCGGTACCAGCCGGAGGAACACAGGATGGTTAAAGACCTGCTGCCGGGCTTCCTGGCAGAAGGGCAGCACGCGCAGGCGGCGACGGTGTGCTTCAACCAGTGCCCGGCGCACCAATTCGTCGGCCAGGCCAAGCCCGCGGTGCAAACGGTCTTCGTCAATCTGGAGGAGCCACATCTCACCGTCTTGGATCTTGTACTGCAACGACGCCGCTACTTCCCCGTCAACATAGGCGTCGAAGCGTGATGCGTCGTAGTTGTTGCGTATTACCTGCATGCCTCTCCTCACTTAGCCTCTCCAACCGGAGGTGCGGGCGTGACCCGACCGGACCCCTGGCTGGGAACCTCGGACCCGGCGGTGCCGGACCGAACGGTAATCATGCTTACGATGTAAGCAAAGCATGCTTATTATCAATCTGCAAAATGGCGCAGCTAAATTGCCTCACAACGGAGGCATAGAAGAACGGCGGCGGAGGCGCCGCGGCACCGCGGCGGAGGCGATGTGCAGGCGGGCCGAAGCACTGCGGCAACCATGGCACCCGCGCCGCAGCGCGGTGGCGGACTCGGTTGGGCCGCACGCCCGCCGAAGCGCAGCGGCGCGCAGGCTCGGATGGTGTCCGCCATCAGGAAAGCTGGCTGTCCAGACGCTCGAGCAGCCAATCCAGCGAGGCTTCGAATTCCTGCTTGGCGCGGTCCTGGGACAGCAGGCCCTGCAGTTTCTGCAGCAGCGGATAGTCGGTCAGGTCAGTTTGGCCGGGCGGCGGTGGCGTGCCCTCCTCGACCGGCCCTATGTCGGCACCGAGCGCAGCCACCTCCAGCAGCAAGTGGCCGATCAGGAAACTGCTGAAGGCCCGATAGGCCTCCACGGCCTGTTCGTTGCTGAAGCCCGCGCCGGTCATGGCCTTGAGAAACGACTCCACCCACTTCAGGCTGCGCAAGGGCGGCTGCACCCAGGGAGCCTCGGTGGGGCGCGTGGCAATCAGCGGGAACACCTCCGGATGCTTAACGGCAAGCCGGCGCAGCCCGTGGGCCAGCCGCAGCAGATAGTCCTGCCACCCGTGCCGGGGCTCCACGTACACTTCCGGGTCCCTGTACAGCTCGTCGACCACTATCTCCACGATGCCGTCGAGCAGGTGCTCCCGCGACGGCACGTAGCGGTAGAGCGACATGGCCTCGACATCCAACTCCGCACCGAGGCGCCGCATACTCAATTGACGGACCCCGTGCTGCTCGATGAACGCCGCGCCCGCCTCCAGGATCCGCTGTCGATCCAGCCGCTGCCTGTCGTGGCCGCCGTGGCCCGCATCAACTGCCGAAGACTGTTCGGGTTCGACCATTGACCGCTCCCTCCTGCATTCGCGCCCCAGCCTACGCGTCGGGCTCCGCCCTGTCCTCCCGCCCGCCGGTCCGAGCTCTCTGAGCGGCCGCATAATTCGGTACCGGAAGTACGTGATTTTCCGCGGTAACCCGCGGTTTTGCCGCCGTTGGCCGAAGTATGAAAAGTTTTGGACAGGAGACGCCGGAAAATCGTCGGCGGGGCTCGATTCCCAAGGGCTTACATTGTAAGCTGGGGCTTCCGGGGCCCCGGACTCCGCATCACCGATGCTGACATGCCCTGCGGGCGGGATTCGTCCCTCGGCAAGATAGGAAGTAGAGCAATGGATGAGCACTTGAAACAGGTCTGGACCGCCTCGGCAGCGGTGGAAACGCTGCAGGGCGAAATGGATCAGGCGGAGACGATCCTGGACTCCGCCATCGACGAAGCGCTCAAGGCCGGGGCTGCCCCGGAGGAGATCAGCGGAGCAGCGAACCTGTCTCCGACGGAGCTCAGTGAACGCGTCCCGACGCTCGCCGCCGACGATCAGGCCGCAGAAGAAGAAGGCGCCGCACTGTAGGACGGTTCGCGCTTCTTCACCCGCCCGATGACGGCGGTCGTGACGGGAACGAAGAGGAATTCCACCGCCGTCTTGTAGATGAAGCCGACGGCCACGTAGTTAATGAACGTGGGAACATCGCCGATGCCGATCACCGAGGCGGCGATGGAACAGAAAATCAGCGTGTCCGCGAACTCGCCCACACCGGTCGAACCCATCAGGCGCGCCCACAGCCGGCGTTCACCCCAGCGCTCCTTCATGCGCACGAGCACCCAGGAATTCAGCGTCTGGCCCACGAGGAAGCCCAGGAGGCTGGCCAGCACGATCAGCGGCACCGGGCCGAGCGCACCCTCAAGGGCCTCTTGTTTCATCTGCCCGAACTCGTCGTCAAAGCCCGGCAGCGCGATGATTACCCAGTAGCACAGCGAGGCGAAGACCGACAGCGCGAAGGTGGTAAGGATGGCTTTCCGCGCCACCTTGAAGCCGTAGACCTCGCTGATCACGTCGCCCAGAATGTACGCCAGCGGGAACAGGAAAAATCCGCCGTCGGTGATGATCGGCCCGAGCGCCACGCCCTTGGAGGCGCCGATGTTGGACAGGATCAGCACGACGGCCATGACGGCCAGCATGATGCCGAAGTAGGGGCTGCCGATCGAGGCAAAGCGGGCAGGCGTGCGGGATTGCAGTTGTGTCATCTTGGTGTTCACCCTCGTAGTAGTGGTTCGCGCAACGTTTCGCACCGCCCGGTGACCTGAAGAAACGTCCGCTGTATTAGCACTAGGGGTCCGTCTGCCACCCGGACCGCCTACCATTCTCCCATGCGCGCGGGCGCCGCGCTCCCGCGCCTGAGATGACCGGCTGCCCCACGACCGCCGCCGTCCTATTCTGGCTGTATGACCCAGGAGCCCGAACCCGACGACTTCGAGGACAACAACCCGCGCCACCGGGTGACGTTCGGGTTCGGGGCTTTCGTGGTCGGATTCCTCGTGGCCGTCTCCGTGTTCGCGCTGGGCGCCCTGCTGCTCACCCTGGCCGGCGGCCCGCTCAGCTGGCACCAATTCGCCTCGGCCGCGCTCCTGGCGCTGGTCGTTGGGTTGTACGCCGGCGGCGTTGGACTGGTCATTGGTGCACCGATCGCCTTTGTGCTGGGCATGTTGCTCCGGCCGGTGGCCAACCAATGGCTGCACGTGCTGGCGTTCTTCGCGGTCATGACGGCGGCTTCGTTCCTGATCCTGGTCTCGCTCTCCAGCGGCGACCCGCTCGGCACGCTGGAACTGGCGGCGCTGATCGGGCTGGCCGCGGCCATCGGCCGGTTCAGCGTATGGCGGATGGTGGATATCCGCTGAGCCCGTCGGGGGGGCGCCGCCGTCGTCATTAGGAGCCAGAGGGTGTGTCGGTGGAAAATAGCCGCATGTCTGTTTCCATCACCGAAACCAACCGGCCCGCCATCACGCTGACCATCGCCGGCTCCGAAGCCACCGGAGGCGCGGGAGCCCAGGCGGACCTGAAGACCTTCCAGGCTTTGGGCACCTACGGCATCACCGCCCTGACCTGCATCGTGTCCTTCAATCCCCAGGACAACTGGAACCACCGCTTCGTCCCGGTGGACGCAGGCGTCATCGCCGATCAGCTGGAGGCGATCCAAACCTGCTATGAAGGTTCGCTGAAGACGGTCAAGCTGGGCATGCTCGGCTCGCCCGCAACCATCGACACGGTCGCGGCAGCGCTGCAGAACCAGGAATGGGACAACATCGTGCTGGACCCGGTACTGATCTGCAAGGGGCAGGAACCCGGTCACGCGCTGGACACGGACCAGGCGCTCAAGGCCCAGGTGCTGCCGCTGGCCACCTTCGTCACCCCGAACCACTTCGAGGCCGAGTCCCTCTCCGGGATCACGATCAACGACGTCGAGGACCTGAAACGGGCCGCCAAGATCATCCACGAGGCCTCCGGCGCCGCGGTGCTGGCCAAGGGCGGCGTGCGTCTGGCCGGCCCGGACGCGGTGGACGTCTTCTACGACGGCGAAACCCTCGAGGTGCTCTCCGCGCCGAAGGTCGGCGAAGTGGCCGTCTCGGGCGCCGGCTGCTCGCTGGCCGCCGCGGTGACCGCCGAACTGGCCAAGGGTGCCACCCCGCTGCAGGCGGCCAAGACCGCCAAGCACTTCGTCACCGAGGGCATCAAGGCGCGGGTTTCCTCCCACGCCCCGTTCGACGCACTCTGGCAGGGCGGCGCCGCGCTGTCCTGACCGGCCGGCGACGCG
>NZ_JBNHGL010000172.1:0-6096 GCF_059091245.1 Arthrobacter sp. Y3225116 | reverse complement strand
CCGCCCGGCGCACGAACTGGTGGCCGAGGCCGCCCGCGCCAAGGGCCGTGAGCTGGGGGCCGGCGCCGGCGGCCTGGAGGAAGCCCTCGCCGCGGCGGGCTACCGGCCGCTGCCGGATGCGGCCGGTTTCGCGCTGGGAAACTGCCCGTTCCACCTGCTGGCCCGCAGCCACACGGAAACCGTGTGCGGCCTGAACCTCGCCCTGCTGCAAGGGATGCTGGCCGGCTGCGCGGACCAGTCCCACGGCGTCGCCGCAGATCCGGACGGGCCGTTCTGCTGCGCCAGGATCAACCGGCGCTGAGCCGCCTGCAGGCTCCGGGCCTCCCGGCGCCGGTCGCCGGGCTGAACCAGGCGCACCGGGGCATGTAAAATATTGGCGTGCCCGTGTACCTTGACCACGCGGCGACCACGCCCCTTGTGGCGCAGGCCCTGGCCGCACTCACCCATGAACTCAGCCGCAGCGGCAACCCCTCCTCGCTGCACGGTTCCGGCCGGCGTGCCCGCAGGGTGGTCGAGGACGCCCGCGAAACCATCGCCGCCGCGGCCGGAGCGCATCCGTCCGAGGTGATTTTCACGTCCGGCGGTACCGAAGCCGACAACCTTGCCGTCAAGGGCCTGTATTGGGCCCGGCGCGACGCCGACCCCCGGCGGCGGCGGATCCTGTGTTCGCCGGTGGAGCACCATGCCGTGCTCGACACGGTGGAATGGCTCCAAAAGCATGAGGGCGCCGAGGCGGTCTGGCTTCCGGTCGACGCCCACGGCGTGGTCTCCGTCGAGGCCCTGCGCCGGGAAATCGAAGCCGACCCTGCAGCGGTGGCGCTGGTCACCGTGATGTGGGCCAACAATGAGGTCGGCAGCGTCCAGCCGATGGCAGAGATCGTCGCCGCCGCGCAGCCGCACGGCATCCCGGTCCACTCGGACGCCGTCCAGGCGTTCGGCCACCTGCGGGTGGATTTCAAGGCGTCCGGGCTGGACACCCTCGCCATCAGCGGGCACAAGATCGGCGGCCCGGTGGGGGTCGGTGCGCTGCTGGTCGGCCGGGACGTGAAGCTGACGCCGGTCCAGCACGGCGGCGGCCAGGAACGCGACATCCGGTCGGGCACCCTCGACACCCCGGCGATCGCGGCCTTCGCCGCGGCCGCGGAGGCCGCCGTCGGGCAGTTGCCGGAAGAAGCCGCGCGGCTGGCGGAATTGCGCGACCGGCTCATCGCCGGCGTCGCGCGCGGCGTGCCGGAGGCGGTGTTGCGGGGCACCCCGGATCCGCGGCACGAGGGCCTGCGGCTGCCCGGCAACGCGCATTTCACCTTCCCCGGCTGCGAGGGCGATTCGCTGTTGTTCCTGCTGGACCTGGCCGGCGTGGAGTCCTCCACCGGGTCGGCCTGCACCGCGGGAGTGCCCCGGCCATCGCACGTCCTGCTGGCCATGGGGTTGAGCGAAGAGGAAGCCCGCGGGGCCCAGCGCTTCACGCTCGGGCATACAACAACCGAGTCAGACGTTGACTCACTGGTGGCAGCGCTGCCGGAGGCCTACGCACGGGCCAGGAAGGCCGGGATGGCCGGCCACGTCTCCAGCATCCAGACCGCGGGCACGCAGTCCGGCTGAGGCCTCGGCCGACCGGACAGGTGCGGTGGGGCGCACGGAGCGTGGCGGCCGCGGCAGACACGAACAACGAATCAGTAGGGAAACGAATTCATGAAGGTACTGGCAGCGATGAGCGGCGGCGTGGACTCCGCCGTGGCGGCGGCACGGGCGGTGGAGGCCGGCCACGACGTGGTGGGCGTGCACCTGGCCCTGAGCCGGATGCCCGGCACCCTGCGCACCGGCAGCCGGGGCTGCTGCACCATTGAGGATTCGCGCGACGCCTGGCGTGCCTGCGACATCCTGGGCATCCCGTACTACGTCTGGGACTTCTCCGAGCGGTTCAAGGAAGACGTGGTGGACGATTTCATCGCCGAATACGCCGCCGGCCGGACGCCGAACCCCTGCATGCGCTGCAACGAGCGGATCAAGTTCGCCGCCCTCTTGGAGAAGGCGCTGGCGCTGGGGTTCGACGCGGTGTGCACCGGCCACTACGCCAAGGTGGTGGAGGACGCGCAGGGCAACCGCGAACTGCACCGCGCCGCAGACTGGGCCAAGGACCAGTCGTACGTGCTGGGCGTGCTGACCCACGAACAGCTCAAACACTCCATGTTCCCGCTGGCCGAAACGCCGTCCAAGGCCGAGGTCCGCGCCGAGGCCGCGCGGCGCGGACTGTCCGTGGCGAACAAGCCGGACAGCCACGACATCTGCTTCATTTCCGACGGCGACACCCGCGGCTGGTTGGCCGAGAAGATCGAGATGGAGTCCGGTTCCATCGTTGACCAGGACGGCCAGGTGGTCGGCGAACACGAGGGCGCCAACGCGTTCACCGTGGGCCAGCGGCGGGGCCTGAAGCTGGGCCGGCCGGCGCCGGACGGCAAACCGCGGTTCGTGCTGGAGATCCGGCCCAAGGAGAACAAGGTGGTGGTGGGACCCGAGGACCTGCTGGCCGTCGACCAAATGCGCGGCATCAAGGTCTCCTGGGCGGGCCTGCCGTTGCCCGAGGTCGAGGCCCGCACCGAGTTCGACTGCATGGTGCAGGTCCGCGCGCACGGCGACCCGGTGGCGGCGCGCGCGCAGGCGGAGGCCGGCGAAGACGGCCGGCAGCAGTTGGTCGTGACCCTCATCGAGCCGATGCGCGGCGTGGCCCCCGGCCAGACCATGGTGCTCTACCAAGGAACCAGGGTGTTGGGTCAGGCGACCATCGACTCGGCGCGTTCGCTGAGCTGGGACCCGGCCAACGTTTCCTAGGCGCAGCACGCTCCGGCGCGGAACCCTTCATCCAAACCGCGCCGGCGGCGATCGTCCTTTCGGGCCGGGGCCGGGCCGGGAGGACGGGCGGTGCTTCACAGAGCGGTAACCGGTGCACCTCCCGCGCGGGCCGAACCATAAACTGGTGGCATGACCGACCCCCGCGTTGCCGATGACTACGACCCGACCGCCAGCTCCCTCTCCGACCAGGTGGCGCCCGAGGTGATGGCGGAGCTGTTGGCGGTGCGGGGAAGCATCGACAACATCGACGCAACGCTGGTCTATCTGCTCGCCGAGCGGTTCAAGGCGACCCAGCGGGTGGGGTATCTGAAGGCCACGCACAAACTGCCGCCGGCCGACCCCGACCGGGAGACCGCCCAGATCAACCGGCTGCGGCGGCTGGCCGAAGAAGCGCATTTGGATCCGGCCTTCGCCGAGAAGTTCCTGAACTTCATCATTTCGGAGGTCATCAGGCACCACCAGGCCATCTCCGACGAGCACAACGGCGGCAACTGACATGGCCGCCGGTTCCCCCGGGCCCGCCGCCGACGCGGCTGCCGCCGCCGGGCGGCCCGCCCACGTGACCGCCACCGGGCTGGGCAGCTGGCCCGGCACCGAACCAGCCGAGGCCGCGCGCATCGTCCGCGGTGAACTGGGCGAGCCGAACCTGCCGCACCTGGTCGAGCTGCCGGACCGCGGCGCCGGGTCGGACCCGACCGCACGAACCGCGGGCATGCTGGAGGGACTGTTCATCGATCTGCAGCCGCACGGCTGGCGCCTGGTGGACCGTCCGGGGCAGGATCACCGCAGGGCCGTGTCCGCGCTGCGCACCGACCTGAACGTGCTGGCCGATGTGGTCGGCGCCGAAGACCGCCCCGGCAACCAACTCAAGATCCAGGTGCGCGGACCGATGTCCCTGGCCGCAAACCTCCACCTGCACAACGGCGAACGCGCCCTGATCGACGCCGGCGCCCGGCGGGACCTCGCCCAGTCGCTCGCGGCAGGCGCGGCCGGACACCTGGCCAACGTCAGGGCCGCACTGCCGGCCGGCACGGAACTGGTGGTCCAGCTCGAGGAGCCGGAGCTCGATGCCGTGCTGGCAGGCACCATCCCCACGGCCAGCGGATACCGCACGCTGCGCGCGCTCGCGGCCACGGAGGCCTCCGCCGCCTGGGACCTGGTGGCCGCCGCACTCCGCGATGCCGGAGCCGTGGAAGTGGTAGCCCTGGTCCCCGCCGCCGATGCGTCCCTCGACGCCGTGGCCGGCAGCGGACTGGACGGGCTAGCCCTCCCCACCGGCGCGCTGACCACCCGGCAGTGGGAAACCCTCGCCGCCGCGGTGGAAGCGGACCGGACGGTGTGGGCAGGCATCATCGACCCGGCAGCAGGCACCGTCCCGCAGGTCAGCGCCCTCGTCGATGCGGTCGTCCGCCCCTGGCGGCAGCTGGGCCTGCCGTTGACCCGGCTGCCCCGGGTGAGGATCACGCCCTCCGCCGGCCTGGCCGGGCGTTCGCCGGAGACGGCGCGCGCGGTGGTCAAGCGGCTCACCCAGACGGCCGACGCCCTGAACCAGGTCGTCGCGGAGGCATGAACCTGGAGAGCCCGCCCTCGCGGCAGGACCGGGCTCCTTAGCCCACGAGCACCGAGTACGTGAAGGATCCGGAGTATTCCAGCACGGTACCGAGCTGGCGCTGGATGACCTTCGTCCGGATCCGGAAACGGCCTTCGGATCCGTCCCACCACTGTTCCGTGAAAGCCGCGGCATCCAGCAGCAGCGGAAGCCCGATGGTGAGCCGGCCGGCTGATATCCGGCAGCGCCGCGACGCCAGCCGCATCCGGCCGTCGGCGCCGACCGAGCACGCCACGTCCGTCAGCAGGCGGCCGCTGCGGCCCAGCGCACCGACGGGCCGGCGCAGATGGTGGTCCCAACCGGTCCGGTCCTCCACGATCCGGGTCCGGTCGCGGAAGCAGAGTGTCCTGACGGCGGTGAGCTCCGGCTGGCCGCCGGCGTTCAGGGAAGCCCGGTTCTCGATGCTGAAGGGCACGTTGTGCTGGTACTCGGGGAACAAGGCGTTGTCGCCGCTGGTCAGGCCGAGGAACGGCCGCAGCGCCGGGCGGGGGCAGCCGGCGACGTCGAACAGGCCGGAGCCGATGCCGCGGGCTTCGTGTCCGCCGTCGTCCGCTGCCGGCGGGGCGAGCGAGAAGTATTCCTGCAGTTCGGGCGTCAGGCGCGAAAAGGCCGGCCCCAGGGCCAGCTGGTAGACGGAAACCATTGCATCACCATCCGGGTCGGGGACCGCGCCGGCCCGGCAGGCCGGTGGCGGGATCCATGGCGGTTACAGCCGTCCGGCGGCTTTGAGCCGGATGTACATGTCGGCCAGCTGAGGCGGCAGCTCGTGCGGGGGAGCGTCCACCACTTCCGCGCCGAACTGGCGGATCTGCGCGGCGACTGCCGCCCGTTCCAGCACGGCACGCTCGGCGGCGGCGGCCCGGTACGTGTCGTCGGCGGTCCCGCGGACCACGCGCAGCCGGTCCACGTGCGGATCGCTGACCGAGGCGACCACCACGGTGTGCTTGGCGGTCAACTGGGCCAGCACGGGCAGCAGCCCCTCCTCGGCCGCCCCGGAGTCCAGCGAGGTCAGCAGCACCACCAGCGACCGGTGCGAGGACAGGGCGTGGATCTCCCCCGGTATCTGCGACCAGTCCGCTTCGATCAGTTCCGGTTCCAGCGGGGCCATGGCGTTGACCAGTTGGTTGAGCAGGTTGCCCTTGGCCGCGGAGGCGACCCTGGCCCGCGGCCGCCGGTCGAAGGCCAGGAAATCCACGCGGTCGCCGCCGCGCTCGGCGAGCACGGCCAGCAGCAGCGACGCCTCGATTCCGGTGTCCAGCCGCGGCTCGTCCTCGATCCGTGCGGCCGAGGTGCGGGAGGTGTCGAGCACGATCACCACCCGCCGGTCGCGTTCCGGACGCCAGGTGCGGACGACGACGGCCTGCCGCCGAGCGGTGGCGCGCCAGTCGATGGAGCGCACGTCGTCGCCGCGCACGTAGTCGCGCAAGGAATCGAACTCCGTGCCGGCCCCGCGGATTTGCACCGCCACGCGGCCGTCCAGCTCACGCAGCTTGCGCAGCTTGGAGGGCAGGTGCCGCTTGGAATGGAACGGCGGCAGCACCCGCAGCCGGCCCGGCAGGGCGATGGTGACCTGGCGCGCGGCCACCCCCAGCGGACCCAGCGACCGGACCGTGACGTGGTGCGCCTGCAGGTCGCCG
>NZ_JBNHGL010000171.1:0-6301 GCF_059091245.1 Arthrobacter sp. Y3225116 | reverse complement strand
GGAGCCCGCCGTCGCATCGGGACGGGAGCCCGCCGCCGGACCGGGGCAGGAACAGCCCGGGGCGGACGAGCGGGCTGCCGGCCACGCCGCAGCCGCCACCCCCTCCGGCGCCCTGCCCGAGGGCGCGTCCGACAGCACGTCCGACAGCGCTGCCGGGCACAGCGGTGGTGGAGCGGGCGCGGCCGCGGCGGAAGGACCGGAGGCCGCCGCCCTCCCGGACGCCGGGGGAGCAGTCCCGGGATCCGGCCGGAAACGCCGGCGCTGACGCCCGTAGGAATGTGACGCCCGTGTGGCGGCCCATGACCCCTGCACGTGAAGCCAATGAAGCCGCAGGTCTACGATTGAAGGGTGACCGATACAACCTTCATTTCTTCCGTTCCCGACCAGCTGCCGACGGCAGCAAACTATCCCGGTCTGGATGACTGGCGAGAGCTGCCGGTGGTGCAGCAGCCCACCTGGCACGATCCCTCGGTCTACGCGTCCTCCGTTGCCGAGCTGAACTCCCTGCCGCCGCTGGTCTTTGCCGGGGAAGTCGACGTCCTGCGGGAGCGTCTGGCCCTGGCCGCCGACGGTAAGGCGTTCCTGCTCCAGGGCGGGGACTGCGCCGAGACCTTCGGCGCAGCCACCGCCGACAAGATCAGTGCCCGCGTCAAGACCATCCTGCAGATGGCCGTGGTGCTCACCTACGGCGCGTCGCTGCCCGTGATCAAGATGGGCCGGATGGCCGGGCAGTTCGCGAAGCCCCGCTCGTCCAACGACGAAACCCGGGAAGGCGTGACCCTGCCCGCGTACCGCGGCGACATGGTCAACGGCTTTGATTTCACCCCCGAGTCCCGGGCCCACGATGCCAGCCGGATGGTGCAGGCGTACCACACGTCCGCTTCCACCCTGAACCTGATCCGGGCTTTCACGCAGGGCGGTTTTGCCGACCTGCGCCTGGTGCACCACTGGAACAAGGGCTTCACGGCCAATCCGGCACATTCACGCTACGAGTCACTGGCACGCGAAATCGACCGCGCCGTGAAGTTCATGGATGCCTGCGGCGCGGACTTCGACGCCCTCAAGCGGGTCGAGTTCTTCGCCAGCCATGAGGCGCTGGTGCTGGACTACGAGCGCGCGCTGACCCGCATCGATTCGCGGACGGGCCTGCCCTACAACACCTCGGGGCATTTCCTCTGGATCGGTGAACGGACCCGCCAGCTGGACGGCGCCCACGTGGACTTCCTTTCCCGGGTGCGAAACCCCATCGGCGTCAAGCTGGGCCCGACCACGTCCGCCGACGACGCCCTGCGGCTGATCGACAAACTGGATCCCGAGCGCGAGCCGGGCAGGCTGACCTTCATCACGCGCATGGGTGCCGGCAACATCCGGGCGAAACTGCCGGAGCTCGTGAAGCGGGTCACCGAGAGCGGCGCCAAGGTGCTCTGGGTGACCGACCCGATGCACGGCAACACGGTCACCTCGCCCAACGGCTACAAGACCCGGAACTTCGACGACGTCATCGAGGAGGTGCGCGGTTTCTTCGACGTGCACGACGAACTGGGCACCTTCCCGGGCGGCCTGCACGTGGAAATGACCGGCGACGACGTGGCGGAGTGCCTGGGCGGCGCCGATCCCATCGATCAGAACGCCTTTTTGGACCGCTACGAGTCCGTCTGCGACCCGCGGCTGAACCACATGCAGTCCTTGGAGATGGCGTTCCTGGTGGCGGGGGCGCTCTCCCGCCAGCGGTAGCCCGCCGCACGCCCGCCGTCCCGCGCTCCTTACGACCGGGACGAGACGGAAGGCCCGGAACCAGGTGAACAGGTTCCGGGCCTTCCGGCCGTCAGGAGCGCGGGCGGCGTGAGTTGCCGCCGGCCGGCTCAGGCTCGTGCCCGCGCCAAGGCGCAGGCGTCACACCACGGTAAGGGTGATGACCGATCCCTCCGGCAGCGACCCGCTGTCCGGGTCCTGCGTCCGCACGGTGCCGAAGAAGCCGCCGAGGAACTCCTTGACCTTCACCTCGAAGCCCAGGTCCTCCAGCGCACGCTTCGCCTCGTCGACCTGCCGGCCCACGGTGTCCGGGACCTCGACCATCCGCGGGCCCTTGGAGAGTTTCAGTGTCACGGTGTCACCGCGGATGACCTGCCCTTCGGCCGGCGTCTGCGCCGCGACCGAGCCGGCCGGGACGTTGCGGTCGAACACGGCCTCCGGGGCCACCTCCACCTTCAGGCCGGCGCCTTCCAAGGCTGCGGCGGCGTCGGACTGCGGCTGGCCCACCACCTGCGGCACGCTGAACGGCTTCGGCCCCTTGGAGACCGTGAGCCCGACGGCGGTGCCCCGCCGCAGCTGTTCGCCCTCACCGGGTTTGTGGCCGAGGACGGTACCCGCCGCTGCTTCTTCGTCGTACTTTTCCTTGACGTCACCGGCGGCAAGCCCTGCCTCTTCCAGCGCGGCGGTGGCCTCCTCCACGCTCATGCCCGTCAACGAGGGCACGCCGAAGAGCTCCGGGCCCTTCGATACCACGAGGGCCACCTGTTCGAAGCGGCGGACTTCGACGGGCGCATCGGGTTCCGTGCCGACGGCAACCCCCGCGGCCAACTTCTCGTCGAAGACTTCCTCGAGCGTGTACTCCAGCCCCTGTTCCCGGAGCATGCCCTCGGCTTCCGCCACCGGCTTGCCGGCAACGTCGGGCACGGAAACAATGGCGCCGGGCCCCATGCCGAAGAACCACCCTGCGGCTGCGACCAAGGCGGCCAGGATGGCCAGCACGACAATCCAGATGATGCCCCGGCGACGGGGATTTCCGCGGCGCAGGTTCTGTTCGGGACGTCGCGATTGGCGGGCGAGTTCCCGCTGGCGCTTCTTGGAATCGCGCGCGGAGAGCGGGCGCTGCTGCCCGGCCGGTGCCGCCGCGGCGGCCTCGCCGGTCCTGAAAACCTGGGTGTGGTTTGCGGAGCGGGAAATGACGGTGGTGCGGTGCGGATCGGACGGGATGACCTGGGTGGATGATGTTCCAGCAGGCTCGGCCCGGGGAGGCCGCGCATCCAGCTGGGCGTCACTGAGCGATTTGTGCACGTGCCGCAGTTCACCCAGCAGCGCGGCGGCGTCCACCGGCCGCTGGTCCGGATCGGATCCGGTGCACCAGAGCACCAGTTCGTCGAGGTCGGGAGCCAGCCCGGGAACCAGGGTCGACGGCGCGGGGACGGTGGAATTGACGTGCTGGAATGCCACCTGGATCGGCACATCGCCGGTGAACGGCTGACGCCCGGTCAGCATCTCGAACAGCATGATGCCCACCGAGTAGACGTCGCTGCGTTCATCGGACGCGGTCCCGGTGACCAATTCGGGCGGCAGGTACGCCACCGTCCCGATCAGGGACCCGGTATTGGTGCTGGTGGTCACGGCGCGTGCCAGGCCGAAATCTCCGAGCTTGACCCGGCCGTCGTCGGACATCAGCACGTTCTCCGGCTTGATGTCGCGGTGCACCAGACCGGCGGAGTGCGCGGCGGCCAGCCCCTCGATCACAGGATCAAGGACAGCCAGGGCATGCCGCGGCGTCAGCGGAGCGGACTTGTCGAGCAGGTCCCGCAGCGTGTGCCCGGGCACGTATTCCATCGCGAGGTAGGCGACGTTGCCGTCGATGCCCTGGTCGTAGACGCCCACCACGTGGGGGTGCGAGAGCCGGGCCGCGGACTTGGCCTCGCGTTCGAACCGTTCCAGGAAGCCGGCGTCTTCCGCCAGGTAGGGATAGAGGACCTTGAGCGCCACATTGCGGTCCAGCCGGGTGTCGGACGCCAGGTAAACGGTGGACATCCCGCCGCGCGCCAGGCGCGAGGCAACCCGGTAGCGCCCGTCGATCAGGGCGCCGACCAGTGAATCAGTTGCCGGTTGCACTCTATGATCCTAAGTCCGATGAGCGAAAGGACCCGAATCAACACTGCGGTTCGGGTCCTTTTGCCACGGTGGCGGTGGCCGCTAGAACTTCTTCATGTGCGATTTCACCGCGGCCACGTAGGCCTTCGTATCCTGGTACATGCCGTACGTCATCACGCCGTACTGGCCCTGGTAGTAGGACGCGATCGCGATGTCCAGGGACGGGCTGGTGCTCACCAGGGACCGGATGATCGCTACGCCGGCGGTTGCGTTGTCGTACGGATCCAGCAGGTTGAGCTTGCGGCCCACCAGGGTCGAGGCCCACTCGCCCGAGGACGGGATGACCTGCATGGCGCCGATCGCGTTGGCCGGCGACACGGCGTCCTGCTGGAAGCCGGATTCCTGGTAGGCGTGCGCCAGGGCGAGCCGCGGGTCCACCCCCATCTTGGCGGCCGTTTCGGCGATGATGTCCTTCATCTGGGCCTGGGTGGGCTGCGGGGTGGAGAGCAGCAGGCGCTTGTTCTCGTTCGCCTTGCCCACTACCGCGGCCGGGTAGGTGTAGTGCAGGAAGGTACTGGGCACCAGCGGCTGGGCCGACGCGGTGCCCACACTCGACGTCGTGGTCTGCGCACCGCCGGGGACGCTGATCTTCTGGCCCGGGTGGATGATCGAGGTCGACTTCAGGCCGCTGGACTGCAGCAGGCTGGACAGGGTCACGTTGAGCTTGCCGGCGATGCCGGACAGCGTATCGCCGGACTTGACCGTATAGCTGCCCGCGCCGGTGGCTGCGGTGCTGTTGGCCGGTGCCTTGGACGACGCCGACGCGCTGGTGACCGACGAACCGCTCACCTTGATCTTCTGGCCCGGGTAGATGACCGAGGTGACCTTGAGGTTGTTGGCGGAGAGGACGGCGCCCAGGCTCATGCCGTGGCGGGCGGCAATCCCGGAGAGGGTATCGCCCGGCCTGACCGTGTAGCTGCCGGTGCCGGAGGGGGCGACCGCCTTGGTGGAAGGTTTCGCCTGCGCGGCCGGGGCGGAGGCGCTGGAGGCCTTGGCCGCGCCGTTGACCGAGATCTTCTGGCCGGGGTAGATGATCGAGCTGATCTTGAGGTTGTTGGCGGAGAGGAGGGTGCCCAGGCTCATGCCGTGCTTGGCGGCGATGCCGGAGAGGGTGTCGCCCGACTTGACCGTGTAGCTGCCGGAAGAGGCGGCGGTTCTGGTGGAAGGTTTCGCCCGGGTGGGGGCCGAGGCGGCCGAGACCTGGGCGGTGCCGCCGGTGACCGAGATCTTCTGGCCCGGGTAGATGATCGAGCTGATCTTGAGGTTGTTGGCCGAGAGCACGGCGCCCAGACTCATGCCGTGCTTGGCGGCGATGCCGGACAGGGTGTCGCCGGACCTGACGGTGTAGCTGCCGGAACCCGACGAGGACTGCTTCGCCGCGTTGCCGGAGGACTTGGCGGCCGAGCCGCCCAGCTTGATCTTCTGCCCCGGGTGAATGATGGTGCTGGCACTGAGGCCGTTCAGCGACAGTACCTTCTGCGTGGAGAGGCCGTACCGGGCCGCGATGCCGCTGATCGTCTCGCCGGCCCTCACCGTATGGGCGGCGGGAGTATTCTGCGCCCGCAGGGAAGCGGGCAAGTGGGCAGCAACCTGGGAAGCGGGAATGAAAGCGGTCGCCGGAACCGTGACGCCCGGAATCGCCGCCTTGGGCTGCAGCGCCGAGCGCGGCGGCAGCTCGGCTGCCTGGGCCGGCATGGCTAAGGCAGCGGAGGACAGCACGACGGCGGGAATCGCCGCGGTTGCTGCCGCGGACAGTAGTACCCGGCGGGGCTGGCTGCGGTCGTTGCGCGTGATCGGGCGCTGATCGGTCATTGGTGTCCCTCATCCTTGTTCTGCGGCCTGGCGAGCGTCCCCCAACGGGCCGCACAGTGGTACTGGTGTGCCGTTTGTTATCGATGTGAAAGCTGTTACTCAAGTGAATTTACACTATTGACGCATAACACAAAAGCCATCGGCGGAGAATGAAGAATGAAGGCGGCGTGTCGAAAAGGAAATGGCTCCGCGGGGGCCGCCGTGGCACCCTTATACGGTGAGTGAACTTGAAGAACTGATTACCGACTGGCTGCCCCTTCCCGACGTCGCCGAACAACTGGACGTCTCCATTAAGAAGGTGCACGCCCTGCTCGAAGAACGCGCCTTGGTGGAGGCCCGCGTGGGGGAGCGCAGGATCCGTTCGGTGCCGGCGGCGTTCCTGGTCGAAGGGACCGTGCTCGAGAGCCTCAAGGGAACCTTGGCGGTGCTGTCCGACGCCGGCTACGGCGACGAGGAAGCCCTGGTCTGGCTCTTCACCGCCGATGATTCGCTGCCCGGCCGGCCTATCGACGCGCTGCGCGAGGGCCGCAAAACCGAGATCCGCCGCCGCGCCCAGGCGCTCGGCTGGTAGGGG
>NZ_JBNHGL010000170.1:0-6353 GCF_059091245.1 Arthrobacter sp. Y3225116 | reverse complement strand
CTCGTCGCGGCGCTGGCGCACACCGAACGCGACACCGGCCTGGACCTGGCCGCCGTCGGCTCGCTGGAGCCCTACTGGGAAGCGGTCCGCCGCGTCTATGCCCCGTTCGAGTCGGGGTTGCCGGGTCCGACCGGCCGCGTGTACGCGCACGAGATTCCGGGCGGCCAGCTCTCCAACCTGCGGCAGCAGGCCATCGCGCTGGGACTCGGGGAGCGGTTCGAGGCGATCGAGGACATGTATACCGCCGCGGACAAGATTTTGGGCCGCCTGGTGAAGGTGACCCCGTCTTCCAAGGTGGTCGGCGACCTGGCCCTCCAACTGGTCGGTGCAAACGTCGATCCGGAGGAGTTCGCGTCCGATCCGGGGAAGTACGATATCCCCGATTCCGTCATTGGCTTCCTCTCCGGCGAGCTGGGCGATCCTCCCGGCGGCTGGCCGGAGCCGTTCCGCACCAAGGCCCTGGCGGGCCGCAACATCAAGCGGCGCGACGAGAAGCTGACGGCCGAGGACTCGGCGGCGCTGGCCGCGGATCCGGCGACCCGGCGCGCGGCCCTGAACCGGCTGCTGTTTGCCGGCCCGGCCAAGGAGTTCGAGAAGATCCGGGACATGTACGGCGACGTGTCCGTGCTGGACACGCTGGACTACCTGTACGGGCTGCAGCCGGGAACCGAACACGTGATCGAGCTCGAGAAGGGCGTCCGCCTGATCGCGATGCTGGGGGCCATCTCCGAGCCGGATGAGAAGGGCATGCGCACCGTGCACTGCACGCTCAACGGCCAGCAGCGCAATGTGATGGTGCGCGACGCCAGCGTGGAATCCGAAGTCAAGGTCGCCGAGAAGGCCGATCCCGCGCAGCCGGGGCACGTGGCGGCTCCGTTCGCCGGCGCCGTCACCGTCATCGCCAAGGTCGGCGACACCATCAAGGCGGGGGACACGGTGGCCACCATCGAGGCCATGAAGATGGAAGCCGGCATCACCGCTCCCGCCGGCGGCACCGTCACGCGGCTGGCGGTCTCCGCCGTCGAACAGGTCCAGGGCGGGGACCTGCTCCTGGTCATCGACCCGGCGTAGGCCCAAGCCAACCTTCGCGAGGAGACAGGCAGGGCCGCGGCTGTGAAGCCGCGGCCCTGCGTGTTCCGTCGAGGCTACTGGCGCACGCCGGCGTAAATCTGCTCCACGTAGTCGTCGAAATCGGCCAGCACCTGCGCCCGTTTGATCTTCAGCGACGGTGTCAGGTGCCCCGATGCTTCGGTGAAGTCGGACGGGATGATGCGGAAGGACTTAATCCCTTCCGCCTGGGAGACGGTCTGGTTGGCCCGGTCGATGAGCGCCTGGATCGCCGCCTTCACCACTTCGTGGTCGGCTGCCTGGTCCATCGTGGTGCCGGCCGGGAGGTTGTGGCGGTCCAGCCAGCCGGGCAGCGCCTCCTCGTCCAAGGTGATGAGCGCGGAGATAAACGGCCGGTTGTCGCCAATCACCACGCATTGGGAAACCAGCGCATCGGCGCGGATTTGGTCCTCAAGCTGGGCCGGGACAACGTTTTTGCCACTGGCCGTGACGATGATTTCCTTCTTCCGGCCGGTGACGCGCAGGAAACCGTCCGCGTCCAGTTCGCCGATGTCACCGGTGCGGAACCAGCCGTCTTCGAAGGCCTCGGAGGAGAGGTCGGGACGGTTGTAATAGCCGCGAAGCACACAGACGCCCTTGGCGAGGATCTCGCCGTCGTCGGCGATCTTGACGGCGTTTCCGGGCAGCGGGGCCCCGACCGAGCCGATCTTGACCAGTTTGGGGGTGCTAACCGACACCGGGGCCGTGGTTTCGGTCAGGCCGTAGCCTTCCAGCACCAAAAGGCCGATGCCGTGGAAGAAGTGCCCCAGCCGTTCGCCCAGCGGACCGCCGCCGGAGACCGCGTGCTCGACCCGACCGCCCATCGCCTCACGGATCTTGTGGTACACCAGCTTGTCGAAGAGCTTGTGCTTGAGCTTGAGCATCAGCGGTACCTTGCCGGCTTCATCGGCCCGGGACCAGGCGACGGCCGTGTCCGCGGCAGCGTGGAAAATCTTGCCCTTGCCGCCATCCTCCGCCTTGAGCATGGAACTGTTGTAGACCTTTTCGAACACCCGCGGGACAGCCAGGATGAAGGTTGGCCGATAGCTTTGCAGATCCGGCAGCAGGTTCTTGATGTCCGGAGTATGCGCCACGGTGGCACCCACGGCGACGCACAGGACGGAGACAAACCGCGCGAAGACGTGTGCCAGCGGCAAGAACATGATGGTCTGTGCGCCCTCGTGGGCCACTTCCGGCAGCGCCGCCGCGGCGTTCTTGGATAGCTCCACGAAATTTCCGTGGGTCAGTTCACAGCCCTTGGGCCGGCCGGTGGTACCGGAGGTGTAGATGATCGTGGCGAGGTCGTCCAGGCCTGCGGCCGTGCGGCGTTCCTCCACGGCGGCGTCGGGAACATCCCGGCCGGCGGCGCGGAGCGCGTCCAGCGACTCGTCGCCCAGCTGCCACACGTGTTTCAGGTCCTCCAAGCCTTCGTTGAGGGCGGCCTGGCGGACCTTCGCCTCATGGGAGGCGCTTTCCGCGAAGACTGCCACGGCACCGGAATCGCCGAGGATCCAGGCGATTTGGCTGGGAGAGGAGGTCTCGTAAATCGGCACCGATACGGCGCCGGCGAACCAGATGGCGAAGTCCACCAGGGACCATTCATAACGGGTTCGGGCCATGATGCCTACCCGGTCGCCCGGCTGAACGCCGCTGGAGACCAGCCCCTTGGCCAACCGGGTCACGTCCGCGAGGAACTCGGTGGCACGGATGTCCTGCCACGTCCCGGACGAGTCCTTGCGGGAAAACAAGGCCGGATTCGATGCCTTCTGCGCCTGCTCAACCACCAGGCCGGCGATATTGGCATCCCGTGGAACGTCAACCAGGACGGGCACGCTGTATTCGCGCACGATAGCTCCTCACTTCTTCAGCTGTGGCCAGCTCGGTATAGCCTCCCTGACGGAGGCTGCTTTTAGCCTATAACCTAAATCACAACACATACTGGCAGGTAACCTACGAAACGGTAACGGTCGGCCCCTCCCTGGCCCGGCAGGCCCGCCGGGAGCGGCTGCCTAAGATGGTGGGGTGGAGAACAGCGCCCTGGCGGTGGGCATAGACATCGGCGGCACCAAGGTGGCGGCCGGGGCCGTCGACCGGACCGGGCGCGTGGTGGCGGAGCTGGTCCGCCCCACGCCGGGAAACAATCCGCGGCACGTGGAACACCTCATCTCGGCGATGGTGCGGGAGTTGGCGGCCGAGCACGACGTTGCCGCAGTGGGAGTCGGAGCGGCGGGGTGGATGGACCTTGACGGCGGGACGGTCCTGTTCAGCCCGCACCTGGCATGGCGGAATGAACCGCTGCGGGACAACCTGGAGCGGCTGCTGGGCCGGCCCGTCACCGTGGCCAACGACGCCGATGCCGCCGCCTGGGGAGAGTTCCGCTTCGGCGCCGGAACGGGAGAGCGGCGCCTGGTCTGCATCACCTTGGGCACCGGTATCGGCGGAGCCATGGTGATGGATGGCCGGCTGGAGCGGGGCCGGTGGGGTGTCGCCGGGGAATTCGGGCACCAGGTCATCATGCCCGGCGGGCACCGCTGCGCGTGTGGAAACCGCGGCTGCTGGGAGCAATACGCCTCGGGCAATGCCCTGGGCCGGGAGGCCCGGGAGTTGGCCGCAGCGAACTCGCCGGTGGCGCAGCGCTGGCTCCAGGCCGTGGGCGGCGCAGTGGAAGACATCACCGGCGCCGTGGTGACCGACCAGGCGAAACGGGCCGACCCTGCCAGCGTCCGGCTGCTGGAAGAGGCCGGCGAGTGGCTGGGGCTGGGGCTGGCCAACCTTGCCGCGGCGCTGGATCCCGGACTTTTCGTGATCGGCGGCGGGCTCTGCGAGGCCGGCGACCTGCTGTTGGAGCCGGCCCGCCATGCGCTGCAGCGGAACCTCACGGGCCGTGGATTCCGGCCGGTGGCCGACGTGCGGGCGGCGGGCCTGGGACCGAAGGCGGGAATGATCGGCGCCGCGGACCTCGCGCGCGGCGCCTCCGTCTGATTCCACGGCCACGCTTTAGACGCGCGCCCCGTCGTCGTGCCCGTCGCGTTCCGTCGGCAGGCGGAAGAGCAGGTAGGCCGCAGAGGCCACGAAGAGGGCCACCAGCGCCAACACCGCGGTGAAGGGTGCCCCGGGCCAGAACATGGCGGTCAGCAGCAGGCCCAGCGGGGCCCCCACGGCGCCGATCCACGCCAGCACCAGCAGCGGCTCGCCGGTGCCCAGCGGGGCGGGTTCCGGCGGTACGTAGCCCTCGTCGTCGTCCGGTTCCGCGACCGTGTAATCCCGCGGCCCCGGCAGCGCGTCATCCGCCGGGACCTCCGGCAGGCGGTTCTCGAAGATCTCGCGCAGGCGCTGGGGATCGGCGCCGTTGCCGGCAGCGGGCCGCTCCGGGGGCAAGCCGTCCGCGTTCCCGGAGTCCGTCTCTTCCAGCCGGGCGACCAGATCCTGCCAGGCGGCGTCGTCGCGCTCTTGGTCATGCCCTGGCATGCGTGGCTCCCGTCTGCCCCGGAGACGCAGCCGCAGTTGCCTGGATGAATTCGGCCGACCGGCGGTAGATCAGCTCGGCGTCGTGGTCCATGGTGGCCACGTGATAGCTGTCCGCCAGCGGCACCACCTCGAGCCGGTCCGTGCCGATCCGGCGCCGCAGCACATGCATGGAAGATTCCGGGACCGTGTGGTCCACCGCGGAGCGGAAGACGAGTGTGGGAGCAGTGACGCTGGGCAGGTCGGCCACGACCGTCTTGAAAAGCTGGCCCAGCTGGTGCGCCGCAGCCACCGGGGTGCGTCCGTAGGCGCCCTCGTCGATGCCCGGCTTGTTGATGTCGTTGCCAATGGCCGGCACCGACCGCAGGACATACTTCAACAGGCCCGTCAGCGGCGCGCGCCGGTCCGCGATGGTCAGACCCGGGTTGACCAACAGCACGCCGGAGACCGGACGGTGCGCGGCCAGCCGCAACGCCAACGCTCCGCCCATGGACAGCCCGGCCACGAAGACGTGGGTGCGCTCGCGGGCGAGCTCCGCATAGGCCTGCTCGGCCGCCCCGTACCAGCTTTGCCAGCGGAAGGTGGCCAGATCCTGCCACGTGGTGCCGTGCCCGGGCAGCAACGGCAACCGCACCGCGAAGCCGGCATCGGCCAGGCTTTCCGCCCACCCCCGCATACTGCGCGGTGAGCCGGTGAAACCATGCAGCAGCACGACGCCGACGCGGGAATTCGGGCCGTGCCCGGGGCTGGAGAAGACGCCGTCGGCAACAGAAGTCATGGCACTATCGTGTCATTATGGGAGCCGTTCGGCCATCGATGGCCGGCCGGTTCCTGTTCCGGCGCCCGCATCCTGCGCAGCCACGCAGCGCAAAGCTGGAGTAGAGTCTCAAGCGGTATTGGTAAGCGGCCAACGGCGGCGGAACGGAAAGGCACACGTGTTCTACTGGTTCATGAAGACCATCGTCGTAGGACCGGTGGTCCGGCTGCTCTTCCGGCCATGGGTCAAGGGGCTGGACAACATTCCGGACAGCGGCCCCGCGGTCCTGGCCAGCAACCACCTTTCCTTCTCCGATTCCATTTTCCTGCCCCTCGCGGTGCCCCGGCCCGTGGTGTTCCTGGCCAAGAGCGAGTACTTCACCGGCAAAGGCGTCAAGGGCAAGCTCACCGCGGCTTTCTTCAGGATGACCAACCAGCTTCCCATGGACCGATCCGGCGGAGCGGCCTCGGCCACGTCCCTGCTGGCGGGACGGGACGCGCTGCAGGACGGCGGCCTGCTGGGCATCTACCCGGAGGGCACCCGGTCCCCGGACGGGAAGCTGTACCGCGGCAAGACCGGCGTGGCCAAGCTGGTGCTGCACACCGGGGTTCCGGTGATCCCGGTCGCGATGATCGGCACGGACAAGGTGCAGCCCATCGGTCGGCGCATTCCCAACATCCGCCGGGTGGGCATCATCATCGGCAAGCCGTTGGATTTTTCCCGGTACAAGGGGCTGGAAGACGACCGGTTCATCCAGCGTTCGGTCACCGACGAGATCATGTACGAGATCATGCGGCTCTCCGGCCAGGAATACGTCGATTCGTACGCCAGCACGGTCAAGGCCCGGCTGACCGCACGCAAACCGGCCAAGGCCGAAAACCAGCGCCACGCCGCCGTCGGCCTGCCGCCGGAGCAGCCGGAACCTCCGAAGGCCAAAGCGCCCGGGGCCATCACGGTTATCGGCGGGCCGGACTCCGCCCTGGCGCCTGAGCCCGCCGTAGCATCGGGACGGGAGCCCGCCGTC
>NZ_JBNHGL010000169.1:0-6404 GCF_059091245.1 Arthrobacter sp. Y3225116 | reverse complement strand
GTTGCCGGAGCCGGCGTATGCCCTGGGCAGCGACTTCGCGGCCGATCCGCTGCCGGCGCTGCAGGGCGCCGAGGAGGCCGCCCTCCGGCCGCTGGCCGACCTGGTCGCGCTCAGCAGCGGGAGGGTGCGGGAGCACGCGGTGTCCGGCCTCGCCGCCGCCACGGCGGACCTGGCGGCCTCGAGCGGCGTCGTGCCGCCGGCCCCGGGACTGGGCGACGAGCTGCTGGCCGCGCCCGCCACCGACTCGTGAGGGGCGGACAGCTGACCGCCTCCTTCGGCCGGGATCAGCGGCCCAGCACGTTCTCCTGCAACACGTCGTAGCCAAGTTTGAGGATCAGGGCCGCGACCACGGCCAGGAAGACCACCCGGATGAACTTGCTGCCCTGTGAGACGGCCATCCGCGCACCGACGTAACCGCCGGCCATGTTGGCGACGCCGAGCACCAGCCCGAGCCCCCAGAGCAGCGCCCCGCTCGGCAGGAAAAAGGCCAGGGCGCCCAGGTTGGTGGCCATGTTCACGATCTTGGCCTTGGCGCTGGCGGCCAGGAAGTTGTAGCCGAGCAGCGCCACCATCGCGATGATCAGGAACGAGCCGGTACCGGGACCGATCAGGCCGTCGTAGAAGCCAATGACCAACCCGATTCCGGCGGCCGTGCCCAGATGCCGGGCGCCCTTGTAGCGCAGCCGGGTCAACGATCCCGCCGTCGGACGGAGCGCGGTAAAGACGGCCACCGCGATCAGCGCGACGACGATGATCGGCTTGAAGACCTCGGCGGGCAGCACGGTGGCCACGATCGCCCCGCCGAAGCTCCCGGCCAGCGCGACGGCGGCCATCGGCAGCGCCGTTTTCAGGTCCGGGTGCGCCCTGCGGTAATAGGTGACCGCGCTGGTGGTGGTGCCGAAGATGGAGCCCATCTTGTTGGTGGCCAGCGCCTGCACCGGGCTGATGCCGGGGACCAGCAGCAGCACCGGCAACTGGAGCAGGCCGCCGCCGCCCACCACGGCGTCCACCCAGCCGGCGGCAAAGCCACCCACGACCACGAGGGCGAGGGTGGCCAGCTGCAGTTCCTCGAGGCCGGAGCTCACCTCCCGGCCAGGGCTGCCAACTGCCCGGCAGCCTCGGCCAGCGGCACGTTTTCGGCCTGCCCGGTGGCCCTGTCCTTGACTTCGACGACGCCGTCGGCCAGCCCGCGGCCGACCACCACGATGGTGGGCACGCCGATGAGTTCGGCGTCGGAGAACTTCACGCCCGGAGAGACCTTGGGCCGGTCGTCGTAGATGACATCGACGCCGGCGGCGGACAGTTCCTCGGCCAGCCTGTTGGCTGCCTCGAAAATCTCCGTGCCCTTCCCGGTGGCGACGATGTGGACGTCGGCCGGGGCCACGTTGCGCGGCCAGGTCAGGCCCTTGTCGTCGTGATAGGCCTCGGCCAGCGCGGCCACCGCACGCGTGACGCCCACGCCGTAGGAGCCCATGGTCACCGTGGCCAGTTTGCCGTTGCGGTCCAGCACCTGCAGGCCTAGCGCCTCGGCGTATTTGCGGCCCAGCTGGAAGATGTGGCCCATTTCGATGCCGCGGGCCGCCTCCAGCGGACCGGAGCCGTCCGGCGCGGGGTCCCCTTCGCGGACCTCGACCGACTCGACGACGCCGTCCCAGCCGAAGTCGCGGCCGGCCACCAAACCGAACACGTGCTTGCCGTCCTCGTTGGCGCCGGTGATCCAGCGCGTGCCGGGCACCACCCGGGGATCCACAAGGTAGAGCAGGCCGGTGGCCGAC
The DNA here is from genome assembly GCF_059091245.1 of Arthrobacter sp. Y3225116. NCBI lineage: Bacteria > Bacillati > Actinomycetota > Actinomycetes > Micrococcales > Micrococcaceae > Arthrobacter > Arthrobacter sp. Y3225116. Next base: position 4,629 of record NZ_JBNHGL010000169.1, on the reverse strand, counting down.
TCGGTCCCGAGGACCGCGGCGTCCAGGCTCTCGCCGGGACCGATGTAGCCCCTGACCAGGCCCGGATGCTTCTTCAGGTCTTCCTCGGTGGCCGCCTCGACCTCGACTTCGCCGCCCACCGGGAGGAAGGCACCGATGTTCGCCTCGACGCGCTTGAGGTCGACGGCGCGGTCGCCCGGTACGCCAATGACCACCAGGCTCCGCTCGCCGGTGGGCAGCTTGATGGCCAGGACGACGTTCTTTAACGTGTCCGCGGCGGCCCATTCCCCGTCCGCGCGCGGTGCCAGCTGGTTGGCCGCGGCCACCAGGGTGTCGATCGTGGGGGTATCCGGGGTGTCCTTGACCTCGGCAGCCGGGGCATCGGCGTAGTCCACCGGCTCCGGCGCCACGGTGGTGACGGCCTCCACGTTCGCGGCGTAGCCGCCGGGCGAACGCACGAAGGTGTCCTCGCCGATCTCGGTGGGATGCAGGAACTCCTCGCTCTTCGACCCGCCCATGGCGCCCGAGGTGGCCTTGACGGTCACCACTTCCAGGCCCAGGCGCTTGAAGATCCGCAGGTAGGCGCGCCGGTGCGCGTCGTAGCTGACGTCCAGGCCCTCGTCGTCGACGTCGAAGGAATAGGAGTCCTTCATGATGAATTCGCGGCCGCGCAGCAGCCCGGCGCGCGGGCGGGCCTCGTCGCGGTACTTGTTCTGGATTTGGTACAGCGTCACCGGCAGGTCCTTGTACGAGGAGTACAGGTCCTTGACCAGCAGGGTGAACATTTCCTCGTGCGTGGGGGCCAACAGGTAGTCCGCGCCCTTGCGGTCCTGCAGGCGGAACAACCCGTCGCCGTACTCGGTCCAGCGATTGGTCGCCTCGTACGGTTCGCGCGGCAGCAGCGCCGGGAAATGGACTTCCTGGGCGCCGATGGCGTTCATCTCCTCGCGGACCACGGCCTCCACCTTGGCCAGCACCTTCAGGCCCAGCGGCAGCCAGGAGTAGATGCCGGGGGCGGCGCGGCGGATGTAGCCGGCGCGCACCAGCAGCTTGTGGCTGGCAACTTCTGCGTCGACCGGGTCATCGCGCAGGGTGCGCAGGAACATGCTGGACAGGCGAAGTACCACTGCAGGAATCCGTTTCTCAAGGGTTGGGCCGGCAGCGGCCCGCTAAATTCAACTGCCTTCTAATCTACTGGCTCCGCGCGCGTGCCAGCGACAGCCGGAGGCCCGTGCGGCGGGGCGGCCGCGGCGCGCCTGGACCCGCGGCTAGAACAAGACGGTGGCGAAGGTGCCGACCTGCCGGAACCCGACGGCGGCGTAGGCGGCCATGGCCCGGTGGTTGTAATCGTTGACGTAGAGGCTGGCGACCGGCGCGTACTTGCGGGACAACTCGACGACGGCGGCCATGCAGCCGGCTGCCAGCCCGCGGCCGCGATAGGCGGGGTTCACCCAGACGCCCTGGATCTGCACCGCGTCGGCGCTGACATTGCCCAGTTCTGCCTTGAAGACGACCTGCCCCTGGCCGTCCCGGCGGATCAGCGAGTGTCCCTTGCCAATCAGGGTGGCCACGCGCTGCCGGTAGTGCTGGCCGCCGCCGATCAGCGGCGAGTACCCGACTTCCTCCTCGAACATCGCAACGCAGGCGGGCACCAGCACCTCGAAGTCGTCGTCGGTGGAAAACCGCACCTGCGGGTCCGCGGGCACGGCGGGAGTTCCCCGCAGCTCCATCAGGGGCTGGTTGGGTCGGACGTCGAAGGCCCGCGGATGGGCGTTCCGGTACGAAGACCAGATGCCGAGCACACCCTCTGCGGGCCCGAAGATGGAGGACATGCGCCGCCCGCCGGCGGCCAGGTGGGCGCCCAGCCGGGCGCCCTGTTCGGCGTCCAGCACGGAAGGGACCACGTTCACGCCCGCCCAGCAGGCCCCGGTGAGGACGCCGCCGTTGTACATTCCCAGGATGTGGGCGCCGGACGGGGTGGGGCCGGCGGTCCCGGCGGTCTCCAGGTGGGCGGCGAGGAAGACGTTGGCCACCGGTTCCGCGCGCACCAACGCCCAAAGGTCCGCGGTATCCGCATCCGCCAGCGGCCGTATTCCGGCATGCTGATCGGCGGGCACGGCCCCGGCCGCACCCGCCGTGTCACGGCTAGCTGACGTTAACCACGGGGCTACCCTTGACAGCATTCTCGCCATCGGAGTCACCCATTTCCTCGGCAATCCTTAATGCTTCTTCAATCAGTGTTTCCACAATCTGGTCTTCGGGAACAGTCTTGATGACCTGTCCCTTCACGAAGATCTGGCCCTTCCCGTTGCCGGAGGCCACACCCAGGTCGGCTTCGCGGGCTTCGCCCGGTCCGTTCACGACGCAGCCCATCACGGCGACGCGCAGCGGCACCTCCATGCCTTCGAGCCCGGCGGTGACTTCGTCGGCCAGCTTGTACACGTCCACCTGGGCGCGCCCGCAGGAGGGACAGGAAACGATTTCCAGTTTGCGTTCCCGCAGGTTGAGCGACTGCAGGATCTGCAGGCCGACCTTAATCTCTTCCACCGGCGGGGCGGACAGGGACACGCGGATGGTGTCCCCGATCCCCTTCGAGAGCAGCGCACCGAAGGCGGTGGCGGACTTGATGGTGCCCTGGAAGGCGGGACCGGCCTCGGTGACGCCGAGGTGCAGCGGCCAGTCGCCGCGTTCGGCCAGCAGTTCGTAGGCGCGGACCATGACCACCGGGTCGTTGTGCTTGACCGAGATCTTGAAGTCGTGGAAGTCGTGTTCTTCGAACAGCGACGCCTCCCAGACGGCGGATTCCACCAGCGCCTCCGGGGTCGCCTTGCCGTACTTCTGCATCAGCCGCGGGTCCAGGGAACCGGCGTTGACGCCGATCCGGATGGAGGTGCCGGCGGCCTTGGCGGCCTCGGCGATCTCCTTGACCTGGTCGTCGAACTTGCGTATGTTGCCCGGATTGACGCGGACGGCGGCGCAGCCGGCATCGATGGCGGCGAAGACGTACTTGGGCTGGAAGTGGATGTCCGCGATCACCGGGATCTGGGACTTCTTGGCGATGATCGGCAGGGCCTCGGCGTCGTCGGCGCTGGGGCAGGCCACCCGGACAATGTCGCAACCGGAGGCCGTGAGTTCGGCAATCTGCTGCAGCGTGGCGTTGATGTCCGTGGTGGGCGTGGTGGTCATCGACTGCACGCTGATGGGCGAGTCCGACCCGACCCCGACTGACCCGACCTGGATCTGCCGGGTCTTGCGGCGCGGCGCCAGGACTGGCGGTGGTGAAGCTGGCATTCCAAGATTGACCGAGGTCAAAACGTCCTCCATGTGCCGGTAGGCAGTTGCTGATCAGGTTTCATTATCCCCTTCCCACCCGGCCTTGGCACATGCTGCGGGAGTGGGAAGGATCATGCGTGGTCGGCGAACGCCCCGGTGACGGGCTTCCAGTCGGTGACTTTCAGGCCGGAGACGAAGTTGTTGACGTTGAACGGATCCTGCTTCAGCTCCTCCAGCAGGCTGGCTTCGTCCTCGGCGGTGAAGATCAGCAGCGCGCCTGTGCCGTCGGCATAGGGGCCCGAGGCCAGCAGGCGGCCCCGGTCCAGGAAGCCGCCCAGCCAGTCGCGGTGGGCGGGACGGTATTCGTCGCGGCCGGACTCGGAATCGGCGGCGTAGACGTATTCGACGGCAAAGACACTCATGGTCTTCACCTTACCCGCCGGTGGATGCGGGCGGGCTATCGGAGGCGCGCGTGTGGATGCGGGCGGCGCTTTCGGTTGGCCGCCGGTGGTTGGGGCGGGGCTATTGATAGCCGCCGGTGGTTGGGGCGGGGCTATTGGTAGGAAACGAACCATGGAGCCGGCTTCACGCCGGTGTAGGTGCGTTCCGGGCTGAAGGTCGGGGTGTCTTCGTCGTAGAAGTTCTTCCAGCCCATCCAGATGTTCTTCGGCAGGTCCTCCCGGAGGACGCGCCAGGTGTCCAGTTTCTGGTCGGGCCCGCCGTGGCCGTCGGCGTGCAGCACCAGGGCCAGCTCCTCGTGGCCGGTCTCCAGCTTCTGGCGGTCCGAAATCATCTGGTACTGGAACTGGTGCAGGATCAGCACCTTCTGGGGCAGGGAGTTCTTGCGGGTAAGCTCCGCCAGCCAGTCGCTGACCCTGTTGATTTCCGCGGCGGACACCGAGCCGATTTGCTCCATGTGACGCTGCCCCTTGCCCAGCCGCCATTCCGGGTCCAGGGCCAGGCCCACGTGCGGTTCCTTCAGCAGGTCCTCGTATATCCTAACCTGGGTGAGGAAGTCCGACCGGCCCGGCTGCAAGTCCAGCACCACGTACACCCCGGCCTCGCCGGCTGCCTCGATCCAGGGGCGCAGCTCGTCCGGATCCGTCTCCTCCGAATAGTCGCCGTCTTTTCCGGCCGAGGCGCTGGCAACCGTGGCGATGATCTCGAACGCCGGGACCACCGGTTCCTTGCTGTGCGGTTGGTACTGCTTGGCTAGTTTCTTCACGCGCTGCACCGACGCCTTGGCATCCTGCTCGCCGAGCGCGCCGAGGGCTGGTCCGGAGGGATGACCGTACAGCGCCACCATCCGCCGGGACGGGAAGGCCAACTGCCCGCCGCCGGGCAGCTCCGGCACGGTCAGCGCCGCCGTGGTCCGGC
>NZ_JBNHGL010000168.1:0-6421 GCF_059091245.1 Arthrobacter sp. Y3225116 | reverse complement strand
AGCTGCGGCTGCCAATCCGCGGTGCCGAGGCGCCGCGGCGATAGCGCGAGACGACGGGACGAAACCCGACGTCGTGCGGCGGCGGCGGTATGCCCAGTTGGGGACGCTGACCTGGCGCGCGGGACGCAAGGCGGAGACGGAGTGGCAACGCTGCAGTCTCCGCTTTGTCGCGGACCGGTCCGCCGATAATTGCGGAACACCTGTGAGGTGGGCTACGTTTATCTGCGTTCGATTTGTGCACGCCCGTGCGGTTAGCGCACAAAGCTATGTGAGCGGACTGCTCACAGCAGTTTCTAGGAGCATCATGACCGTTCACCAAAAGGATGAGGCAGCCGCCCCTCACGGCAAGACGCCGAAAAAGGCGGCCCTGGCCAGTTTCATGGGCAGCGCCGTCGAGTACTACGACTTCTTCATTTTCGGCTCCGCGGCTGCGCTGATCTTCCCGCACGTCTTCTTCCCGGACGAGAGCGCGCAGGCGGGAATCATGTCGCTGGCGACCTTCGGCTTCGCTTACATCGCACGGCCCGTGGGGGCAGTCTTTGTCGGCCATTTTGGTGACCGGATCGGACGCCAGAAGGTGCTGATGTTTACGCTGATCCTGATGGGTGCGGCCACCTTCATCATCGGCTGCATCCCGGATTTCCAAACGATCGGCTGGTGGGCCCCTGCCATCCTCGTGCTCTGCCGCCTCATGCAGGGCCTCTCTGCCGCAGGCGAGCAGGCCGGTGCCAGCTCGCTCACGCTCGAGCACGCACCCGATAACCGGCGCTCCTTCTTCACCTCCTGGACGCTGACCGGAACCCAGGGCGGACAGATCCTGGCCGCGCTGGCCTTTATCCCGGTGGTCGCACTGCCGGACGACATCAAGTACGGCATCGGCTGGCGCATTCCGTTCTGGCTCTCCGCTGTCGTCGTCATCGTCACCTACTTCATCCGCCGCTCGCTGCATGAAACCCCCACCTTCGAGGCGGCCAAGGCGAACAACGAGATCGCGAAACTGCCGGTCGGTGTGCTGTTCAAAGACCACTGGCGCGACGTGCTGCGGGTGATCTGCTGTGCCTTCATCGCCGCGGTCTCCACCGTCTACGGCACGTTGGCGATTAAGTATGGAGCCGAAGTCGGCAGCGTCGACGAAGGCATCACCCTATGGCTGGTGGTCGCAGGCAATATCGGCGCACTCTTCACCCAGCCGCTCTTCGGCAAACTGGCCGATCGGGTCGGCCGGAAACCGGTGTTCATCTACGGGGCGCTGGGCAGCGCGGCCATCATGCCCTTCTACTTGCTCTCCATGGAGTCGGGCAACACGCTCCTGCAGTTCACCCTGTCCATACTGGTCTTCTCCTGCGCCTATGCGGCTGCCAACGCCGTCTGGCCGTCCTTCTACGCGGAGATGTTCAGCGCCAAGGTCCGGTTCTCCGGCTTGGCCATCGGCACCCAGATCGGTTTCCTGATGGCCGGCTTCGCGCCGTCCATCGTTGCCGCCGTCGGCGGAATTCAAGAGGGCGGCTGGGTCGCCACCAGCATCTTCACCGCCATCATCGCCGTCATCGCCTCGGTCTCGGCCCTGACCGCCCGGGAAACCTACAAGGTGCCCACCGAGGAGCTCGGCCTGCGTCGTCCCGCAAGGGTCTGAGCACGGCGCAAGGCGAGTACGACGCCGGCGGGAGGCTTCCCCACGAAAGCCTCCCGCCGGCGTCGTGCTTTAAGCGGAGTTGCGTTGCCTCGCACCGCAGCGGCGGTGGCCTACTCCGCCAGCTGCTCCCGCACGAGCGGCGCCACCTTGGTGCCGTAGAGCTCGATGGAGTTCATCAGCTTTTCGTGCGGGAGGGTGCCCAGGCTGTACTTCATGTCCCAGCGGGACAGGCCCAGGCCCTTGGCGACCTTCACGATCTTGGTGGCCACGGTCTCCGGGGAGCCGACGAACAGGGCGCCGTCCGGGCCCGCCTCGGCCTCGAACTGGCCGCGGGTCATCCGGCTCCAGCCGCGCTCGCGGCCGATCCGCTCCTGCATGTCCGCATAGGGCAACCACATCTCCTCGCGGGCCTGCTCGTCCGTGTCCGCGATATAGCCGGGGGAGTGCGCTCCGACGGGCAGCGCCGGCTTTTCGAACTGGTCCAGCGCGCGCTGGTAGAGCTCGGTGAAGGGGGCGAAGTTCATCGGTGCCCCGCCAATGATGGCCAGCATTAGCGGCAGGCCGTAGTGGGCCGCGCGGACCACCGACTGCGGGGTGCCGCCGACGGCAATCCAGGTTTTCAGGCTGCCGGACGCCGTGGGCGGGTAGATCCGCTTGTTGTCCAGCCGCGGCCGGGTGCGGCCGGCCCAGGTGACGGGCTCTTCCTTGAGCAGTTCGGTGAAGAGGTGGAGCTTCTCGTCGAAGAGGACGTCGTAGTCGGCCAGGTCCAGGCCGAACAGCGGGAAGGACTCCGTGAAGGAGCCGCGGCCCAGGATGACTTCGGCGCGGCCGTTCGACGCGGCGTCCAGGGTGGAGAAACGCTGGAACACCCGGACGGGGTCGTCGGAGCTGAGCACGGTCACGGCCGAGCCCAGGCGGATGCGGCTGGTCTGGCCGGCGATCGCGGCCAGCACCACGTCCGGGGAGGACACGGCGAAGTCCTCGCGGTGGTGTTCGCCGACGCCGATGAAGTCCAGGCCGACCTCGTCGGCAAGCTTGGCTTCGGCGATCACGTTCCGAATCACTTCATCGTGCGACAAGAGCTTGCCGTCGGCTCCGGTGGTGACGTCCCCGAAGGTGTCCAGCCCGAGTTCGATTGTCTGTGCCACGCGGTGGCCGCCTTTCGTTGATGGGGCATATATGCATATGCATGATGTCTACTGGCGGCAACCGCGGGCCGGCCGGGGTTATTCCGCGGCGCGGGGGCGGGAGAGCGGGGGAACCAGTTGGCCGGACTCCCGGCGGATCCACCATTGGCCGGTGCTTCGTTTTTCCGCCCAGGTGGAAAACCGGTAGTGGTAGAGCGTTGCGCGCACGTAGAGCGGCCGTTCGCCGTCGAACGGATCGTGCCTGAGCAGCTTCAGCGTGGCTTTGTCGGCTTCCAGCAGCCGTACCAGCAACGGAAGGAACCAGTTATCGCCGCGGGAGCCCAGCGCCAGGAACCACATCAGCCAGTCCAGCCTCAAGTGGTAGGGGGCGAACTGCCGCGGCATCCGCTGCGGGTCTCCGGGCTTGCCCTTGAACCCGTACTCGCGCCAGTGGACGCCGTCGGCGGACCCTTCCACGGCCACTTCGTAGCGTTCCCGCGTGATGGAGCCGAAGGCGCCGTAGGCATTGGCCAGGTGCCAGCTGTTGAAACTGGCGTTCATCAGCTGCTGCCGGCTGAACAGGTTCTTCAACGGCCAATAGCTCAAGTACACCAGCAGGGCGCACACCGCGAGCACCACAACGGTGAACCACACCGGTTCCTGCTGGTATTCGGGCGTGAAGTCGCCGACCGGCAGGATGGCCTGTACCGCGTCGTCGGACACCGCAGCGAAGGCGAGCAGGATGGTCAGGGTGTTCAGCCAGGCGAAGTTGCCCGACGCCACCAGCCACAGCTGCGTGACGATCACGACTGCGGCCGCGATGCTGCCCACCGGCTGCGGGAAAAACAGGAAGAACGGCACCACCAGCTGGGCAAAGTGGTTGCCGGCCACCTCCACCTTGTGCAGCGGTTTGGGCAGGTGGTGGAAGAACCAGCTGGCCGGGTTGGGCATCGGCTGGGTTTCGTGGTGGTAGTACAGGGCGGTCAGGTCCCGCCAGACCGGGTCGCCGCGCATTTTGATCATGCCGGCGCCGAATTCCAGCCGGAACACCAGCCAGATGAACAGCCACAGCACCGGGGCCGGAGGTGCCACCCGGTCCGAGCCCAGAAAGGCGGCCAGAAAGCCGGCCTCGAGCAGCAGCGTTTCCCAGCCGAAGCCGTAAAATGTCTGGCCCACATTCACGATGGACATATACAGGAACCACAGGGCCAGGAACGCGATCATTGGCAGCCACGGCGGTCCCAGCTGCGGCAGGCCGGCCACCACCAGGGCTGCGATGACGACGCCGGCCCACGCCACCGCGCGCAGCCGGCGGTCCGTGTATCCCCAGCGGAAGAGGGTGAAGCCGCGCGGGGTTCTCCGTTCCAGCAACCGCGGCACGGGCAGCAGCCCGTGTTCGCCCAGCAGGGCCGGGAACTGGGCCAGCGCCGAGGCGAAGGCGATCAGGAACACCGCGGCGATGCCCCGCTGCAGCACCTGCCGCGCCAACTCGAACCCCTCGGCACTGAACCATTCCATGGCATGTCCAACGCTACGACCGGCCGGACCGCTGTCAAGCAGCAGGCCCGGCTCTCAAAGGAGCCGGGCCTGCCGGGGGATGAGGCTTCACCGGGCCGGCCGGCGAAGCGGTGTGCGTAGTGGGGTCAGCCGAAGAGTGCGGAGACCTTCAGCAGCGTCTGGCTGACGCCGTAGAGCAGCGGCACGCCGACCAGCACCCAGCCGAGGGCTACTTGGGCTTTCTTCATCTCAGGCCTCCTTTCCGGCCATCGCGGCTTCGCCGGCATCCCTGGTCGGTGCCTCGTGGTACTTGCTGTCCACCGGCTTGACCATCAGGTTGGCAATGAAGCCGATGACCAGCAGGCCCACCATGGTGAGCAGGGCCGGCTGGTAGGCCTGCGCCGTCAGCTCGCCCGGCTTGCCCTGGGCGTCCAGGAAGGCGTTCACGATCAGCGGCCCGGCGATGCCGGCGGCGGACCAGGCCGTGAGCAGGCGGCCGTGGATGGCGCCCACCTGGAAGGTGCCGAACAGGTCGCGCAGGTAGGCCGGCACGGTGGCGAAGCCGCCGCCGTAGAAGCTGATGATGACGGCCGCCAGCAGCACGTACAGCCCGGTGGAGGTGTAGCCGAACAGGGCGAGCACCACGTACAGGGCGGCGCCCACACCCAGGTACAGCATGTAGTTGTTCTTGCGGCCCAGGTAGTCGGAGGTGGTGGACCAGACAAACCGGCCGCCCATGTTCGCAATCGAGAGCAGCCCCACGAATCCGGCCGCAACGCCCGCTGACACCAGCGAAACGCCGTCGGGCTGGCGGAAGAAGTCCTGGATCATCGGGGAGGCCTGCTCCAGGATGCCGATGCCTGCCGTGACGTTGCAGAACAGGGCGATCCAGACCAGCCAGAACTGGCGGGTCTTGATGGCATTCTTCGCCGATACGTTCGCCGTGGTGACCAGGGCCTTGGCCTTGACCTTGGCGGCGTCGAAGCCTTCGGGCTTCCAGCCGGCCGCCGGAACCTTGATCGTGAAGGCACCGAACAGCATGTAGGCCAGGTACACCACGGCCAGGGTCAGGAACAGCTTGCCGACGGCGTCGCCGCTGGCCACCCAGCCCGGGGTCCCGTCGAAACTGGGGTCGTAGAACTGCAGCAGCGCGGTGGAGACCGGGCTTGCGATCAGCGCGCCGCCGCCGAAGCCCATGATCGCCATGCCGGTGGCCAGGCCGGGGCGGTCCGGGAACCACTTGATCAGGGTGGATACCGGGGAGATGTAGCCGATGCCCAGGCCGATGCCGCCGATCACGCCATAGCCCAGGTAGACCAGCCAGAGTTGTTCGGTGAAGATGCCCATCGAGCCGACCAGGAAGCCGGAGCTCCAGAACATCGCGGAGGTGAACATCGCCATGCGCGGACCGTTGCGGTCCACCCAAGTGCCCATGACGGCGGCGGAGAGCCCGAGCATCACCATGGCAATGGAGAAGATGATGCCGATCTCGGTCAGGCTCACGTCGAAGTGGGCGACCAGGGCGTTCTTGTACACACTGGTCGCGTAGGCCTGGCCGATGCACAAATGCACGGCAAGCGCCGCCGGCGGAATCAGCCAGCGGTTAAAGCCCGGAGGGGCGATCGTATGCGATCGGTCCAACCAACTCATCGTCGGGCGTCCTTTCAAGAGGGGGTGCGAGGCGGAACTGCAACGTGTGCTTCAGTTCACATAGTGGCCGATGGTTGGGCCAGGCAACCGGATTGATCCGGCGTGTCGTCCAGTACTGCCCTCGGGGCGCCGCGGCCGGTACGGTGGAAGAATGGAACAGGTCCTCGCCGTTCGGGGCGTGGAGGGCTACCGGCAGTACCGGGCTCCGGCGCTCGCCGTGACTCCGGCAGGCAGCGCCGTCGTCGCCTATGCAGGCCTGGGCAGGCAGGGCCGGCCGCCCGCGGCCGGCGACCTGCTGCTGCGCCGCAGCTTCGACGGCGGAGCGACCTGGGAACCGCAGCAGGTGGCGTGGGCGGACACATCCGGACACGCGGCGGGCCGGCCGGGGCTGTTCTCCGACGCCGCCACCGGGCGGATTTTCCTGGCCTTCGCCGCCGGCGCCGACATCCGGGAACTGGCCTCCATGGGGCCGGCCGAAGCGGAAGCACACAGTGCGGCCATGCAGGACCTGACC
>NZ_JBNHGL010000167.1:0-6459 GCF_059091245.1 Arthrobacter sp. Y3225116 | reverse complement strand
GACCGGCTGTCCCGCCCGCCGGCCGCCTGCCTGGCCAGCGCGTCCGCCGTGCCGACCGCTCCCCAGGCGGTGGCGACCATGTAGACCTGGCTGAGCAGGTAGAACCACACGAACAGGCCCAGGATCACGGCGAAAGGAGCCAGCAGCCAGTTGCTGCCCACGTTGCCCAGCAGTGACGAGGAGAAGTACCTGAGCACGGTACTGCCGATACCGGCGAGCAAGGCGGACTGGAGCATCACCGTGCGCGGCATCCGGATGCCTGACGCCACGCGGAACAGGATCACGGCAACCGCCGTATCCAGCAGCAGCATGACCACGATGCCGGCGATCCGGGTCAGCGGCACCACGGCTGCGCCTTCGATGCCGAGCAATTCCACGATCAGGTCCAGCGCGGTATTGGCTATGGCGGCGACGAGCGTGGTCACGACCAAGGCAACGGCCACGATCAGCAGCGTGCCGGTATCCTTGAGCTTGACCAGGACGATGTTCGTTTGCAGCGGCGGCAGGTCGAAGATGCCGCGCATCCCCGTGCGCAGCCCCGCGATCCAGCCCAACGAGGTCCAGATCATGACGGCGGTGGAGATGATGAGGCTGACGCCGAAAGCCTCGCCCCGCGAGAAGAGATCTTGGGGTTTGGCCAGGCCTCCGTCCCCGGTGTCGATGAGTCCCGGGATGAACTCGTTCACCACCCGAACGATGGCCATCTGCAGGTCGCGGCTGCCGGCGGCCACCAGGCCGAGAATGGAAAAACCGGCCACCAGCATCGCCGCCACCGAAAAGAACATCTTGTAGGCACACCCGGCCGCCAGCAATGTCCCGTGCCTCCGGGCGTAGAGATTCATGACCCGCATCAGGCGCCAGGAGTTGATCTTCGCGAGCCTGTACTTGGCCGCGGCCATCAGGCTTTTCAGGGCGCCTTCTTCGCGCTTGGCGCGGCCTGCTTCCCGCCGCTGCCTGACGGCGGCGAGCAGCAGTTGCTGCCGTTCCAGCGGATCCGGCGTTGCCTCAGCCTGCTCCTGCGGGTCCGGCACCAAAGGTCAACTCTTCCCGTAGTATCCACACACCAGTCTCATCGTGCTCGTAGAGCCCCATGCTACTGACCCGGAATGCGGCGTCATAATCAGCGAGCTTGCTTTCGGCCGAGTCCATGCTGGCTTCGCTGACGTCGTGCGCGACCGTCACGTGCGGGTGGAAGCCGAACTCCAGGTCGCGTTCCAGCGGCCCGGACTGGAGTTTTTGGTGCAGCGCGACGCACTCGTCGAAGCCCTCGTCGATGTTCAGGTAGACCACGGGCGAAACCGGGCGGAAACTGCCTGTGCCGCGCAGGGAGAGGGTGAACGCGGACTGCGCACTGGCCACGGCCCGGACGTGCTGGACGGCGTCGTCCCAGTCCAGCACCGGAGTGGTGGTGACCAGGGTGATGTGCGGCGGTATCACCGAGGCCAGCGGGTCACCGAACGAGGCCCGCCAGCCCTGCAGCTCGCTGGCCATCGGCTCCGGGACCCCAATGACCACGCCGACGCAGCCGACCGCCGTCGGGGCACCGCGGCCAGCATCGCCGTCGTGCTCTACACGGGCGATGCTGTCCTGGTCCTGCTGGCGCATGGCTAGCGTTCGCCTCCGGGGGCCATGAAACCTACCTTGGAGTACACATCAGCGAGTGTAACCGATGCGATGGAACGGGCCTTTTGGGCCCCGCGCGCCAGCAGCCGGTCCAGTTCGGCCGGATCGTCCAGCAGCTCCTGGGCCCGCGCCTGCACCGGGGCGAGCGTTTCGACGACCACCTCGGCCAGATCGACCTTCAGATGACCGTACATCTTGCCCTGGTACTCCTGCTCCAGCTGCGAGACGGTCTTGCCCGTCAGCGTGGAGTAGATGGTGAGCAGATTGGAGATGCCCGGCTTGGCCTCACGGTCGAAGCGGATTTCCGTGCCGTCGTCGGTGACGGCCGACTTGATCTTCTTGGCGGCCTGCTTCGGGTTGTCGAGAATGTTGATCAGGCCGGCGGTCGACTCGGCCGACTTGGACATTTTCGCGGTGGGGTGCTGGAGATCGTAGATCTTCGCCCCCTCCTTGGGGATCACGGCTTCGGGCACCACGAACGTTTCCCCGAAGCGGTGGTTGAACCGCTGCGCGAGGTTCCGGGCCAGTTCCAGGTGCTGGCGCTGGTCCTCGCCAACGGGCACGCCGTAGGGGCGGTACAGCAGGATGTCCGCGGCCATCAGCACCGGGTAGGCGAACAGCCCCACGGTTGCGGCGTCGGTACCGTTCTTCTGCGTCTTGTCCTTGAATTGGGTCATCCGGGAGGCCTCGCCGAAGCCGGTCACGCAGTTCAGGACCCAGGCCAGCTCGGCGTGCTCCGGCACGTGGGACTGGACGAAGAGCGCCGTGCGGTCGACGTCGATGCCGCCGGCGATGTACTGCGCGCAGGTGACCCTGGTGCGGTGGGCCAGATCCTTCGGATCATAGTCCACCGTGATGGCGTGCAGGTCGGGGATGAAGTAGAAGGTTTCGTACTCGTCCTGCAGCTTGACCCAATTGACGAGTGCGCCCAGGTAGTTGCCCAGGTGCAAGGAGTCGGCGGACGGCTGCATGCCGGAGAGAAGCCTGGGACGCTCGGCCTGCGGCCGGCCCGCCTGCCCGGCGGCCAGCACGGCGGTGTCTGTGGGTTCTGTGGTTCCTGTGCTCATCGGGATGCTTCCTAGAACTGGTAGTCGACGACCAGCGGTGCGTGGTCGGAGAATCGGGCGTCGTAGGTGGCGGCACGGTCGACGGCGGCGGCCGTCGCGAGATCGGCCAGCGACGGGGTGGCCACCTGATAATCGATGCGCCAACCGGAGTCGTTGTCGAAGGCCTGGCCGCGCCAGGACCACCAGGTGTAGGGACCGCTGACAGCCCCGGCCAGCGACCGGTGCACATCGCGCCAACCGATCTCCTCGCCGAAGAAGCGGTCGAAGTAGGCCCGTTCCTCGGGCAGGAAGCCGGCGCGCTTGACGTTGCCCTTCCAGTTCTTAATGTCCAGCTCGGTGTGGCCCACGTTCAGGTCGCCGACGACCAGCGCGTAGTCCCGCTCGGCCTTCAGTTGCGGCAGCCGATGGCACATGGCGTCCAGGAAACGGTATTTGTCCACCTGCTTGGGGGTGTCGACCTCACCGGAATGGACGTAGGCGCTGACCACCGTCAGGGTCTTTTCGCCGTCCACGCCGTCCACGGCAAAGTCGGCCTCCACCCAGCGGCCTGCGGAGAGGAAGTATTCATCGCCGATGTGGCTGCGCGTGGCAGTCGGCTCAACGCGGGAGGCGATGGCAACACCGGCGCGGCCCTTGGCCTCGGCTTCGGCATGCAGGATGTGCCAGTCGCTGCCCAGCAGCTCACGTACTACCGCGTCCGGCGCCCGCACTTCCTGCAGGCACAGGATGTCCACGTCCCGGACGGCCAGCCAGTCGGCCATTCCGCGCTTGTAGGCGGCGCGGATGCCATTGACGTTGACGCTGGCGATCCGCAGTGTCTTGCCTGCCTGGATCAGTCCGCCGGCGGCGTCGCGGGAGGTGGTCGGTGCGGGGGAAACGGTTGCCAAAGTCACCCGACTACCTTACCCAACCCTTCAGTTCAGCCAACAACTGTGCCGCTGACCGTTCCGCCGCCGTCGTCCTTGCGGATCATGCTTCGCCCGTTGTGGGCGGTAATCTCTACCGTTTCCAGCGCCCGGTCCACCATGCCCTCGTCCTTGCCGCGGTAGTCGCGCATCACCTTGGCCTGCACCTGGATGATCTTGAAGCTGTGGTCCAGCTTTTCGTCCCGCACGGCGTTCGCCCTGGTGAGTTCTTCCTCAACGAGGGCGGTGCCGCCGCCGGGAGCGGGGTTGGCCCGCCCGGCGTAATCGGCCTGCACGTTGGCCAGCTTCTCCTTCGCCTTGCGGGTGGCACCGCGGACGCTGAACACCACGAAGGCGGCCAGGGCCAGCCATGCCAGCGACACTGCGACGACGATCCAGCCGATGACGTCGTTCTCATTGGCGGCAAAGATAACCGCGACCAGGAAGACAAGCACCAGCACTGCCAGGCTGATGTTGCCGGCCTTGAACGGCAGCTGGCGGGCGGTGGACGAAACGGAAGACTCGGGACCAATTGATCGCATGGGCCTATTCTCTCAAATCCACGCGCCTGCGTGCGCCGTGTCCGCCCACGGCTCAGCGCGCTACCACTGCACCAGGCAGAACGGGTGTCCGGCCGGGTCCAGGTACACCCTGAAGGTCTCGGTGCCCGAGTCCATGCTCGTGGCTCCCAGCTGGAGTACCAGTCCTTCGGCGATGTCCAGGTCACGGACCCTGACGTCAACATGCATCTGCTGGGGATGCTCCTGGCCCGGCCACTGGGGTGGCTCGTAATCCCGGACCTGCTGAAAGGCGATGGCCGGCCGGTCCGGGGCATCCCCGATGCTGATCCAGCCGTCGTCGTCCTGTTGGACCCGGATCATGCCCAGCAGCTCCTCGTAAAAGGCGGCCAGTACATCGCTGTCCGGACAATCGATGACCAGTGCCTGCCACTTGCCGATCATGTGCCAGCTCCTTAGTTGGTTCGGGCCTTAGGACGGTGTCTCCATCATTGATGCGCCGCAAGGGTGTGGCAAGGATAAGGCGGCCCCGCCGCACGTCAGATCCGCCTACCGCACGTCAGGCCTCCCCCGCCGCCCGCCAGCACGCGGTCAGTTCAGGAAGAGCTTGCGCAGCCTCCCGGTGGTCAGGATCAGCCCGAGCACGATCATGACCAGGAAGTACAGGACGTGGATCCACGTGGCGGCTGTGAAGGCGCCGACGCTGAGCTGGCGCAGCAGTTCCACGCCGTGCCAGAGCGGGAATGCCTGGATCAGCCACTGGATCGGCTCCGGGTAGACGCTGAGCGGGTAGAACGTCGCGGAGAACAGGAACATCGGGAGCATGATGAAGTTGATCCAGTCCATCTGCTGGAACGTTTTCATGTAGCTGGTGATCGCCATGCCGAAGGAAGCGAAGCCGAAGGCGACCACCACGGCTGCGGGGATCATCAACAGCGCCCAGGGCGAGGTGATCAACCCCATCGCCCCCATCACCGCGGTGAAGCCGGTGGCGTAGAGCGCTCCTCGCATCAGCGCCAGCAGGATCTCGCCGAGCGCCACGTCCAGCGGTCCCAGGGAGGTGTACAACATGCCTTCGTAGAGCTTGGCGAAGTTCAGTTTGAAGAAGACGTTCCAGGTGGAGTCGTACACCGCGCCGTTCATCGCCGAGACGGCCAGCAGCGCCGGCGCAATGTAGTTCGCATAACCGATCTCGGTTCCGCCGGGGCCGCTGATCGTGCCGATCAGCGAGCCCAGCCCGATCCCCATCGCCACCAGGTAGAGGACCGGCTCGACGAAGCCGCTGACCATGATCGCCCAGTTGGTTCCCCAGGTCGCCTTGACGCCGCGGGCGAAGACCGCTCGCACGTTGCCGGCATAGAGCGAGCCAAACGGGCGGCGCGCCGGCTCTAGCCGCGGCGGCTGCGGGAGAACGTGCTGGCTCATTTGCCCAGCCTCCTGATATAGATTCGGCGCGCGAAGACCCAGCCGGCCGCGCAGAGGACGGCAAGGTAGGCGACGTGCAGCACGGTCAGCCAAACCGGTTCAACATAGCCGTAGCTGAGCACCCGGCCCAGCTCCGTCGAATGCCACAGCGGCGAGATCCAGCCGATCCAGCGCACCACCAGCGGCATGGCCTCCAGCGGAAAGAACGTGCCGGAGAAGAGGAACAGCGGCATCACGATGAACCGCTGCACCAGCGCGAACTGGCCGCGGTCTTCTTCGATGCTGGCCGAGTACGCCATCAGCGGCAGCCCGAAGGCCATCCCGCCCAGGGCCGCCGTGATGACCATCAGCCAGGCGGTGGCCTCGGTCACCGCGCCGAAGATGACCAGGCAGAGGAAATACAAGCCGGTGGTCAGCAGCAGGCGGGCCAGCACGCCCAACGAGTGCCCGTTGACCAGTTGGTGGCTCTGCAGCGGCGAGGCGTTGGGACCGTAGTAGGTCTTGCGCCATCGGAACCCGGACATCACCGAGTACGTGTTCTCTTCGCTGGCCACCATGATCGCGGCGGTTGCCAGGAGGGCAGGCGCCACGAAGATCAGGTACGGCACGGACTGGCCGTTTCCGGCGTCGAGCGAGGCGTTGGTGTTGGCGTCCACCAACGTGGCGAGCCCCACGCCCATGGCAAACAGGTAAACCAGCGGCGTGCCGACCGCCGTCATCAAGACGGTCCAGCCGTAGCCGCGCAACTGCCGCAGCCAATGCTCCAGGAAGTAGATGGAACCGAAGTTCCGGGCGCGCTCGGCCGACTGCAGCGGGGTCAGCGGCGAGCGCAGGCCGGTGACCGGCCGCGTCAGTGCGTCGATTTCCCGCAGCGACAGCTGCTCCGGGGCGCGCGCATCGACCGAGCCCGCGGCGGCCGCG
>NZ_JBNHGL010000166.1:0-6512 GCF_059091245.1 Arthrobacter sp. Y3225116 | reverse complement strand
GTGGGCCTGGCCGGCGAACGGCTCGCCGAGCTCGGCGCGATGGCCGACTCCCGGGCCCGGGTCCGGGTCTTTTCCGACGACGGCATCTGCGTGTCGGACCCGGTGTTGATGCGCCGCGCGCTGGAGTACGTCAAGGCGTTCGACGGCGTGATCGCCCAGCACGCCCAGGAGCCGCGGCTGACCGATGGCGCACAGATGAACGAGGGCACCGTGTCGGCGGTGCTGGGCATGACCGGTTGGCCGGCCGTCGCGGAGGAGAGCATCATCGCCCGCGACGTGCTGCTGGCCCAGCACGTGGACTCCCGCCTGCACGTCTGCCACGTCTCCACGGCCGGATCGGTGGAGCTCATCCGCTGGGCCAAGGCCCGCGGGATCAAGGTCACCGCCGAGGTCACGCCCCACCACCTGTGGCTGACCGACGAACTGGTCCGCAGCTACGACCCGGTCTACAAGGTCAACCCGCCGCTGCGCACCGACGAGGACGTGCAGGCCCTGCGCGCCGGCCTGGCCGACGGCACCATCGACGTCATCGGCACCGACCACGCGCCGCACCCCTCGGAGGCGAAGGAGTGCGAGTGGGCGCAGGCGGCCATGGGCATGACCGGGCTGGAAACCGCGCTGTCCGTCGTGCAGCACACCATGATCGAATCCGGCCTGATCGGCTGGGCCGACTTCGCCCGGATCACCTCCGCCATGCCGGCCCGGATCGGCCGGCTGGCCGGCCAGGGCCAGCCGCTGGCCGCCGGATCGGCCGCCAACATCACCCTGGTGGACCCCGCGGCCCGCTGGACGGTGGACCCCGCCGCGATGGCCACCAAGGGCAGGAACTCGCCGTTCGCCGGCCGGGAGCTGCCCGGCCGCGTGGTCGCCACGTTCCTCAACGGACACCCCACGGTGCTGGAAGGCGCCCTGAACACCCCGGCACGCCCGGTAGGGGAGGCCTGAGATGAACCAGATGCAAGCGGGCCTGGTGATGCTCGCCGTCGCCGTCGTGCTCATGGTGCTGGTGGGCGTCGGCTGGCGCAACCGGGTCAAGCGGCAGCGGGACATCGCGCCGCTGCCGCAGGTCCCGGCAGACACCGCCAACCCGACCGGCTACTACGACGGCATGTATGTCGTCACGACGACGGCGGGGGACTGGCTGGACCGCGTCGCCGTCCACGGCCTCGGCATCCGGACCAAGGCGGCGCTGCGGACCTATCCGCATGGCGTGCTGATCGAGCGGCCCGGCTCCACGGACCTCTACATTCCGGCCGGAAGCATCTCCGACGTCCGCACCGAAAGCGGCATGGTGGGCAAGTTCGTGGAGTCCGAGGGACTGGCCGTGATCACGTGGAAGCTGGGGGAGCGCGAGGTCGACACGGCCTTCCGCACCCGGCAGGCCGCCGACAAACAACCGCTGCTGGCGCAGCTGCAGACATACCTACCCGCCGTACAGGAAGACTAGGACCTATCGTGAGCGCAGAAACAACTTTCCTCTCCGCACCGGCGCTGCTGGTGCTCGAAGACGGCCGGACCTTCCGCGGCCGCAGCTACGGCGCGCAGGGCACCGCGCTGGGCGAGGCGGTCTTTTCCACCGGCATGACCGGCTACCAGGAGACCCTCACCGACCCGTCCTACGCGCGCCAGCTGGTCGTGCAGACCGCACCCCACATCGGCAACACCGGCGTGAACGACGACGACGCGGAATCCCGCAAGATCTGGGTGGCCGGCTACGTGGTCCGCGACCCTGCCCGCCGGCCCTCCAACTGGCGCTCCGAGCGCAGCCTGGACGAAGAACTGGTCAACCAGGGGATCGTGGGCATCCAGGGAGTGGACACCCGCGCCCTGACCCGCCACCTGCGCGAACGCGGCGCCATGAAGGCCGGCATCTTCTCAGGCGACGCGGCTGCCCGCCCCGCGGCGGAGCTGCTGGCCGAGGTCACCGCGCAGCCGGCGATGGAAGGCGCGCGGCTCGCCGAAGAGGTCAGCGTCACCGAGGCCTACACCGTCGACCCGGCCGACCACGGCTGGGACGGGGAGCCGCGGTTCACGGTCGCCGCCCTCGACCTGGGCATCAAGGCCATGACCCCCGTCCGGTTCGCCGAGCGCGGGATCCGGGTGCACGTGCTGCCCGCCACCGCCAGCTTCGAGGACATCCAGGCCGTCGCACCCGACGGCATGTTCATGTCCAACGGCCCCGGCGACCCGGCCACGGCCGACCGCCAGGTGCTGCTGCTGCGCAAGGCGCTCGACGCCGGCCTGCCCTTCTTCGGCATCTGCTTCGGCAACCAGATCCTGGGCCGCGCCCTGGGCTTCGGCACCTACAAGCTGCGCTACGGCCACCGCGGCATCAACGTGCCGGTCATGGACCGGCGCACCGGAAAGGTCGAAATCACCTCGCAGAACCACGGCTTCGCCGTCGACGCCCCGCTGGACGGGCCCACGCTGGCCCCGGAGGAGCGCTTCGGCCGGGTCGAAGTCAGCCACGTCTGCCTCAACGACGACGTCGTCGAGGGCCTGAACTGCCTGGACATCCCCGCCTTCTCCGTCCAGTACCACCCCGAGGCGGCCGCCGGGCCGCACGATGCGGCGCCCCTGTTCGACCGCTTCACCGACCTGATGAACTCCCGCCGCAACCAGACCGGGACCGCTTCCGAGACCACGAAGGAAAGCAAGTAATGCCCAAGAGAGAAGATCTGAAGTCCGTCCTGGTCATCGGTTCCGGTCCCATCGTGATCGGACAGGCGGCCGAGTTCGACTATTCCGGCACGCAGGCGCTGCGGGTGCTGAAGGAGGAGGGCCTGCGGGTCATCCTGGTCAACTCGAATCCCGCCACGATCATGACGGACCCCGAGTTCGCCGACGCCACCTACGTGGAGCCGATCACCCCGGAGGTGGTCGAAAAGATCATCGCCAAGGAGCGCCCGGACGCCCTGCTGCCCACGCTGGGCGGCCAGACCGCGCTGAACACCGCGATCGCGCTGGACAAGAACGGCGTGCTGGACAAGTACAACGTGGAGCTGATCGGCGCCAACATCGCCGCCATCGAACTCGGCGAAGACCGGGAGAAGTTCAAGGGCGTGGTGGAGCGCTGCGGCGCCGAGTCCGCCAAGTCCGTGATCGTGCACTCGATGGACGAGGCCTTCGCCGCGGCCGAGGAACTGGGCTACCCGATGGTGGTGCGCCCGTCCTTCACCATGGGCGGCCTCGGCTCCGGGATGGCCTACAACGCGGACGACCTGCGCCGGATCGCCGGGGCCGGCATCCAGTACAGCCCCACCAGCGAGGTGCTGCTCGAAGAGAGCATCCTGGGCTGGAAGGAATACGAGCTCGAGATGATGCGCGACAAGAACGACAACGTCGTCGTCGTGTGCTCGATCGAGAACTTCGATCCGGTGGGCGTGCACACCGGCGACTCCATCACCGTCGCCCCCGCCATGACGCTGACCGACCGCGAGTTCCAGAAGCTGCGCGACATCTCCATCGCGGTGATCCGCGAAGTCGGCGTCGACACCGGCGGCTGCAACATCCAGTTCGCCATCGAACCGGACACCGGCCGCGTCGTGGTGATCGAAATGAACCCGCGCGTCTCCCGGTCCTCGGCGCTGGCCTCCAAGGCCACCGGTTTCGCGATCGCCAAGATTGCCACCAAGCTGTCGCTCGGGTACACGCTGGACGAGATCCCCAACGACATCACCCAGCAGACCCCGGCCGCCTTCGAACCGACGCTGGATTACGTCGTCGTCAAGGTTCCGCGTTTCGCGTTCGAGAAGTTCCCGGCCGCCGACCCGACGCTGACCACCACCATGAAGTCCGTCGGCGAGGCGATGGCCATCGGTCGCAACTTCACCGAGGCGCTGCAGAAGGCGCTGCGGTCGCTGGAGCAGAAGGGCTCGCAGCTCGAGTTCGACCCGGTCAACGACTATGACGTGCCCGAACTGCTGGCCAAGTCCAGGGTCGGGTCCACCGAGCGGCTCTCGATGGTGCAGCGGGCGCTGCTCGGCGGTGCCACGGTCGAGCAGGTCTTCGAAGCCACCTCGATTGACCCGTGGTTCCTGGACCAGCTGCAGCTGATCAACGAAGTGGCCACCGAAATCCGCCGCGCGCCGGCGCTGACCGAGGACATCCTGCGGCTGGCCAAGCGGCACGGCTTCTCCGATGAACAGATCGGGAAGCTCAGCCACACCAGCGAGGCAGTGGTCCGCGGGGTCCGGCACGCGCTGGGCATCCGCCCGGTGTTCAAGACGGTGGACACCTGCGCCGCCGAATTCGCCGCCTACACCCCGTACCACTACTCGTCCTACGACGAGGAGGACGAGGTCGAGCTGCACGCGAAGCCGTCGGTGATCATCCTCGGCTCGGGCCCCAACCGGATCGGCCAGGGCATCGAGTTCGACTACAGCTGCGTCCACGCCACCATGGCGCTGCGCAAGGCCGGGCACGAGACGGTCATGATCAACTGCAACCCGGAGACCGTCTCCACCGACTACGACATCTCCAACCGCCTGTACTTCGAGCCGCTCACGCTCGAGGACGTGCTGGAGGTCATCGCCGCGGAGGAGCGCACCGGCGGCGTGCTCGGCGTGTTCGTGCAGCTGGGCGGCCAGACGCCGCTGAAGCTGGCGCAGGCGCTGGCCGACGCCGGCATCCCGATTCTCGGCACCTCGCCGGAGGCCATCGACCTGGCCGAGCACCGCGGCGCCTTCCAGCGGGTGCTGGATTCGGCCGGGCTGATAGCACCGAAGAACGGCACCGCCGTTTCCTTCGAGGAGGCGAAGAAGATCGCCGACGAGATCGGCTACCCCGTGCTGGTCCGCCCGTCGTACGTGCTGGGCGGCCGCGGCATGGAGATCGTCTACGACGAGGCCAACCTGTCGCGCTACATCGCCAACGCCACCGAGATCACCCCGGACCATCCGGTGCTGGTGGACCGCTTCCTGGAAGACGCCATCGAGATCGATGTCGACGCCCTCTACGACGGCAAGGACCTCTACGTCGGCGGCATCATGGAGCACATCGAGGAGGCCGGCATTCACTCCGGCGACTCGGCGTGCGTGCTGCCGCCGATCACCCTGGGCGCCGACGTGCTGGACCGGGTGCGCAAGGCAACCGCCGCCATCGCCGAGGGCGTGGGGGTGCGCGGCCTGATCAACATCCAGTTCGCGCTGGCCGCCGACGTGCTCTATGTGATCGAGGCCAACCCGCGCGCTTCCCGCACCGTCCCGTTCGTGTCCAAGGCGACCGGCGTGCAGCTGGCCAAGGCCGCGGCGCTGATCGGCACCGGCGTGGACATCGACACGCTGCGCAGCGTCTACAAGGTGCTGCCCGAGACCGGCGACGGCTCCCGGCTGCCGCTGGAGGCACCGGTCGCGGTGAAGGAAGCGGTGCTGCCGTTCAGCCGCTTCCGCACGCCGGAGGGCACCGTGGTCGACTCGCTGCTGGGCCCGGAAATGCGTTCCACCGGCGAGGTCATGGGCATCGACAAGTACTTCGACACGGCGTTCGCCAAGAGCCAGGCCGCGGCCGGCAGCGCCCTGCCGACGTCCGGCAAGGTGTTCGTCTCGGTGGCCAACCGCGACAAGCGCTCCATCATCATGCCGGTGAAGCTGCTGGTGGACCTGGGCTTCGAGATCCTCTCCACCGGCGGCACGGCCGAGGTCCTGCGCCGCAACGGCATCCAGTCCACCACGGTGCGGAAGGTCGCCGAGGGACGGTCCGACGACGGCGAGGGCACCATCGTCGACCTGATCACCGAGGGCCAGATCGGACTCGTCCTCAACACCCCCTCCGGCGGCCAGGCCCGCGGCGACGGCTACGAGATCCGCGCGGCGGCGACGTCGGTGGGCACTCCGATCATCACCACGGTGTCCGAGTTCGGCGCCGCCATCCAGGCCATCGAAGCGATGCGCCAGTACGAGTGGGACGTCACCAGCCTGCAGGAGCACGCCGAGAACCTGAAGGCCGCCTTCCATGCCTGAGCCGCACGCCCGGCCGCAGCCCGCCACCTTCGGGCAGCGGCTGCGGGCGGCGATGGAGGCCCGCGGGCCGCTGTGCGTGGGGATCGACCCGCACCCGTCGCTGCTCTCCGCCTGGGGACTGAACGACGACGCCGGAGGGCTGGAACGCTTCTCCCTCACCGTGCTGGACGCGGTGGGGGAGCAGGCTGCCGCCCTCAAGCCCCAGGTGGCGCTGTACGAACGGCACGGTTCGGCCGGCCTGGCGGTGCTGGAGAAGCTGCTGGCGGCCGCGGGCCAGGCCGGTGCCCTGACCATTGCCGACGCCAAGCGCGGCGACATTGGCTCCACCATGGCCGCCTACGCGGACGCGTGGCTGCGGGACGGTTCGGCGCTGGCAGCCGACGCCGTGACGCTCAGCCCCTACCTCGGGTACGAATCGCTGCGGCCGGCGCTGGACCTGGCGGCGGCAACCGGCCGCGGGGTGTTCGTGCTGGCGTTGACCTCCAACCCGGAGGGCGCCAGCGTGCAGCACGTCGGCGGCGCCGAGTCCGTGGCCGCCCGGATCGCGGAAGC
>NZ_JBNHGL010000165.1:0-6516 GCF_059091245.1 Arthrobacter sp. Y3225116 | reverse complement strand
GCTGCCGCGCACCTGGACGGCGCCGTCGGTGAAGTCGGGCAGCGCCGCGGCCGGGCGTTCGTCCAGCAGCCCGCGTGCTGCAACCTTCGCCGCCTCGACGTCCGGCTGGTCGAAGGGGTTGATGCCCAGCAGGCGGCCGGCCACGGCCGTGGCGTATTCCCACAGCAGCAGTTGGCTGCCCAGGCTCCCGCCCACGGCAACCTCGTCGGCTCCGACCGTCACCTCGTGATCGGGGGAGACCAGCCGGACCACGAGCACATCCTTGGCTCCGGAGACGGTCTCCGGATCGCCGGCGTTGACCACCACCGGCAGCAGTCCGGTTCCCAGCTTGCCGGTGGACTCGGCCACCAACTGCTCGGCCCAGTCGGCGAAGCCGACGATCCCGGAACCGTCGTCGGCGATGGCTATCTTGTTGCGCAGCGGCTCGGTGCCGGCCAGCGCCGCGCCCAGAGCCAGGGCCATGTTGTCGGCGGAATCCTCGGAGAGCACCTCGGCGGCCTCTTCGGCGTCGTCGAGCAGCCTCTCGATGTCCACGCCGGCCAGTCCGGCAGGGACCAGCCCGAACGCGGTCAGCGCGGAGTACCGTCCGCCGACGTTGGGGTCGGCGTTGAACACCGCACGGTACCCGGCTTCCCGCGCCGCCTCATCCAGCGGGGAGCCGGGATCGGTGACCACGATGATGCGCGAGGCGGCGTCCAACCCGGCGTCGGTGAACGCCTGCTCGAAGACGCGGCGCTGGGAATCGGTTTCCAGCGTGGAACCGGACTTGGAGGACACGATGATGGCGGTGTCGGCCAGCCGTTCGGCCAGCGCGGCACCCACCTGCTGGGGATCCGTGCTGTCGAGCACGGTGAGCTCCACGCCGGCGGTATTGGCGATCACTTCCGGTGCCAGCGAGGAGCCGCCCATGCCGGCCAGCACAAAGCGCGTCACGCCCTCGGCCGCAAGCTCCTTGCGCAGCTCCAGGATTTCCGGAACCAGCGGCCGGGACAGCGCCGCCGCATCGACCCAGCCGAGGCGGACGGCCGCCTCGGCTTCCGCCTCCGGGCCCCACAGGGTGTTGTCCTGGGTCGCGATGCGGGAAGCGATGCGGTCCTCCACCAGCGTGTCGATATGGCGGCGGACGGCGGCCAGTGCGGCTCCCGACGCCTCGAAAGCCAGCGAACTCATGACTGCCGGGCTCCGTGCACCGAGTCGAGGGCGTTCTGGACGGTCTCCCGCAACTGCTGCCAGCTGGCCACGAACTTCTCCAGGCCCTCCTCCTCGAGCAGTTCCACCACCTCGTTGTAGGAGATGCCGGCCTGCGCGATGTCGTCGAGCACCTTGTTCGCTTCCGCGTAGGTGCCGGTGACCCGGTCTCCCTCGACCTTCCCGTGGTCGGCGAGGGCTTCCAGCGTCGGCTCCGGCATGGTGTTGACCACGTTCGGGGCCACCAGTTCGGTGACGTACAGGGTGTCTGGGTAGTCCGGGTTCTTCACGCCGGTGGAGGCCCACAGCGGCCGCTGCGGCCGGCCGCCGGCGGCGGCCAGCACCTGCCAGCGTTCGGTCGCGAACTGCTCCTCGTAGATCTGGTACGCCAGGCGGGCGTTGGCGACGCCGGCCTTGCCCTTCAACGCGGCGGCCTCCGCGGACCCGGCGGCGTCCAGGCGCTTGTCGATCTCGGTATCGACGCGGGAGACGAAGAACGAAGCCACCGAGTGGATGGTCGACAGGTCTTTGCCGTTTTCCTTGGCCTGCTCCAGGCCCAGCATGAAGGCGTTGATCACTTCGCGGTAGCGCTGCAGCGAGAAGATCAGCGTCACGTTGACGCTGATGCCGAGCGCGAGGGTCTCGGTGATGGCCTCCAGGCCTTCGCTGGTGGCCGGGATCTTGATGAAGGCATTGGTGCGGCCCACGGCCTTGTGCAGATGCTGCGCCTCGGCGGCCGTGCCGTGCGCGTCACGGGCCAGCCGCGGATCCACCTCGATCGACACGCGGCCGTCCACGCCCTCCGTATCGGCGGCGAGCGGGGAGAACAGGTCGCAGGCCTCGGCCACGTCGGACGTGGTGATGGCGAAGACCGCCGTATCCACGTCCGCGCCGTCGGCGGCCAGTTGCTGGACCTGCGCTTCGTAGCTGCGGCCGTCCTGCAGGGCGGCGGCGAAGATGGAGGGGTTGGTGGTGACGCCCACCACGTTCCGTTCGTCGATCAGGGCCTTCAGGGTCCCGGAGTTGATCCGCTCCCGCGAAAGGTCGTCGAGCCAGATGGAAACGCCTGCATCGGAGAGTGCCTGGGTATTCGGGTTGGACATTGCGTCCTCCTTAGGAATCGGTGGTCTGGGAGAGCGAGTCGCGGGCGGCCTCGACAACAGCCTCGGCCGTGAGTCCGAATTCGCGGAACAGGGTCTTGTAGTCGGCCGAGGCGCCGTAGTGCTCCAGGGACACGCTGCGGCCGGCGTCGCCGACCAGGCCGTCCCAGCACTGCGCGATGCCGGCTTCCACCGACACGCGGGCCTTGATGCCGGCCGGGAGCACGGACTCGCGGTAGGCGGGGTCCTGCCGGTTGAACCACTCGAGGCAGGGGACGGAGACCACGCGGGTGGCGATGCCGTCGGCCTGCAGCGTCTCGCGGGCCTGGACGGCCAGCTGCACCTCGGAACCGGTGGCGAGCAGGATCACCTGCGGCGTCGTGTCCGCGCCGTCGGACTGCGCCTCGGCCAGCACGTAGGCGCCCTTCGCCACGTTCTCGGCGGAGGCGAAACCGTTCTCGCCGCGCTCGTAGACGGGCAGGTTCTGCCGGGTGAGGACAATGCCGGCCGGGTTGCTGTGGTTCTCCAGCACCGCCTTCCAGGCCTGAGCCACCTCGTTGGCATCGGCCGGGCGGACGACGTCGAGGCCCGGAATGGCACGCAGGCTCGCCAGCTGCTCCACCGGCTGGTGGGTCGGTCCGTCCTCGCCCAGTCCGATGGAATCGTGCGTCCACACGTAGATGGAGGGAACGCCCATCAGGGCGCCCAGCCGGATGGCCGGCCGCTGGTAGTCGCTGAAGATCAGGAACGTGCCCGAGAAGGCGCGGGTGTTGGAGCTGAGCACAATGCCGTTCACGATGGAGGCGGCCGCATGCTCGCGGATGCCGAAGTGCAGTACCCTGCCGTACGGCCCGCCCGACCACATGTCGGTCTGCCGCGACTCGGGAACGAACGACGGGGAGCCTTCGATCGTGGTGTTGTTGGACTCGGCCAGGTCCGCCGAACCGCCCCACAGCTCCGGCAGCACCGGGCCGATGGCGTTGAGCACCTTGCCGGAAGCGGCCCGGGTCGAGACGTCCTTGCCGGCCGGGAACTCGGGCAGCGCCGACTCCCAGCCGTCCGGCAACTCGGACGCCTGCACACGGTCCAGCAGCGCGGCGTTCTCCGGGTTGGCCTCGCGCCAGGCCTGGTAGCCGGTCTCCCAGTCCGCGCGGGCCTGCTTGCCGCGCACGGCCACCTGCCGGGCGTGATCCAGGACCTCCGGCTCGACCGCGAAATTCTGCTCCGGATCGAAGCCGAGCACCTCCTTGACGGCGGCGACCTCCTCGGCGCCCAGGGCGGAGCCGTGGATCTTGCCGGTGTTCTGCTTCTTGGGGGCGGGCCAGCCGATGATGGTGCGCAGCGAAATGATCGAGGGGCGGGAGGTCTCGGCCTTCGCGGCCTTCAAGGCCTCGAACAGGGCCGGGATGTCTTCGACGTACTCGCCGGTCTCGGTCCAGTCGACCCGCTGGGTGTGCCAGCCGTACGCCTCGTACCGCTTGAGCACGTCTTCGCTGAAGGCGATGTCGGTGTCGTCTTCGATGGAGATCTTGTTGTCGTCGTAGAGCACCACCAGGTTGCCCAGCTCCTGGTGGCCGGCCAGGGAGGAGGCCTCCGAGGTGACGCCCTCCTGCAGGTCGCCGTCGGACGCGATCACCCAGACGGTGTGGTCGAACGGGCTCTCGCCGGCGGCAGCATCGGCGTCATACAAGCCGCGGGTGCGGCGCTGCGCGTAAGCGAAGCCGACGGCGGAGGCGAGCCCCTGGCCCAGCGGGCCGGTGGTGATTTCGACACCCGGGGTGTGCTTGTACTCGGGGTGGCCCGGCGTGAGCGATCCCCAGGTCCGCAGCGCCTTCAGGTCCTCCAGTTCCAGGCCGTAGCCGGAGAGGAACAGCTGGATGTACAGCGTCAGCGAGGTGTGGCCGGGGGAGAGGACGAACCGGTCGCGGCCCACCCACTGCGGATCGGTGGGGTCGTGGCGCATGAACTTCTGGAAGATCAGGTACGCGGCCGGGGCCAGGCTCATGGCGGTGCCGGGGTGGCCGTTGCCGACCTTCTCCACTGCATCGGCCGCGAGGACACGCACCGTGTCCACCGCCCGCTGGTCCAGCGATGTCCAGGACAATTCCTGATCTTCCATGTGTGGCACCGGGTGGGCCCCTTTCTGATCTGCGTCTAGGCGGCAGCCGACGGTCCGGAAAGTAGCCGCAGCCGCGGACCGATTGGGCCATTCGCCGTTGTTACTGCCTCAAGCTTGTTGCGCCGATAACCGCGGATTGGCGCTCCTTCCCCACTCTATCCGTTGCGTCTGCAATGCGCAGGACGCTGTGCAGTGCCCGCAGTCACAGGCGGGCACTGTTTGACGGCGGCAGATGCCCCCGCGCCCGGGCGGGTTTCGGCGAGGGCGGGCGAAGCCGGTTTCTCCGAGCAGGAAACCGGTTTCTACGAGACATAGAAGGAGTATGATGTAGGTGCACCTTGGCCCGTCCTTAACGGCTGGGCGCTTTCGTGTGTCAGACGAACTCCAGCAGAACTGAGTGGTTTTTCCTTGAATATCCAGACCGTACCGGACCAGGCGTTGGCCGTTCCGGCCAAGCCCGGCTTCTCGCGCAAGGCCAAGGCCTACCTGTCGCTCACGAAGCCCCGCGTGATGGAACTTCTGCTGGTGACCACCCTGCCCACCATG
Source organism: Arthrobacter sp. Y3225116 (assembly GCF_059091245.1). Lineage (NCBI taxonomy): Bacteria > Bacillati > Actinomycetota > Actinomycetes > Micrococcales > Micrococcaceae > Arthrobacter > Arthrobacter sp. Y3225116. Next base: position 1,563 of record NZ_JBNHGL010000165.1, on the reverse strand, counting down.
ATCTTCGCCCAGGGCGGTTTCCCCGACCTCTGGCTGATGGCTGCCACGATGGTCGGCGGTGCCCTCGCCGCCGGCGCGGCCGGCTCCTTCAACTGCTACATCGACCGGGACATGGACAAGCTCATGCACCGGACCGAGAACCGCCCGCTCGTGACCGGGGAACTGACCCCGCGCGAGGCGCTGGTGTTCTCCTGGGTGCTCGCCGTGGTGGCAGTGGCCCTGCTTTGGTTCGGGGCGAATCCGCTGGCCGGCATGCTGGGCGTCGGCGCGATCTTCTTCTACGTCGTGATCTACACGCTGATTCTCAAGCGCCGCACCTCGCAGAACATCGTCTGGGGCGGCGCCGCCGGGTGCTTCCCCGTGCTCATCGCCTGGGCCGCGGTGGCCAACACGGTGGCCTGGCCGGCGGTGATCCTGTTCATGGTCATCTTCCTGTGGACGCCCCCGCACTACTGGCCGCTGTCCATGAAATACAGCGACGACTACAACGCGGCCAACGTGCCGATGCTCGGCGCGATCGCCAGCGCACGGCAGGTCTCCGTGCAGGTTGTCCTCTATGCCTGGGCCACCCTGGTCTGCTCGCTGCTGCTGGCTCCGGTCGGCGGCGCCGGCTGGGTCTACACCATCGTGGCACTGCTCAGCGGTTCCTGGTTCGTCTACGAATCGCACCGGCTCTACGCGCTGACCAAGCGCGGAACCGAAAGCACCGCCGTCACGAACAAGAGCGCCATGCGCGTGTTCCATGGTTCCATCAGCTACCTCACGGTGCTGTTCCTGGCCCTGGCCCTGGATCCCTTTATCGGCGGTCCTGTCTTCGGTTAGTCGCAACCCGCCCGACGCCGGCCTGACCCTCCGGATCCGGCGCTTCCCGGGGCTCTGCTGCCCGCGCTGCCCTAAGATTGCGGCATGAACCCCTTCCGCGGCCTGATTGCCTACCCGGTGACCCCCTTCCATCACGACGGCGGCGTCAACCTTCCGGAGCTGATCCGCCATATCGCGGCCGTGAGCGAGGCGCCCGTCGACGCGATCACCGTGCTCGGCAGTTCGGGCAACTTCGCGTATCTGGACCGCACGGAACGACGGGAAGTCGTCACGGCGGCGGTGGAGGCGGTTAAGGCGGTCCGGCCCGGGCTGCCGGTGTGCGTCGGCGTGAGCGCGGTGGGCACCCGTGAACTCCTGCAGAACATCGACGACGCCAACGCGGCCGGTGCCGACGGCCTCCTGGTTTCCACGGTGTCCTACTATCCCCTGACTGACGAGGAAGTGGCGGCCCAGTGCGTTGCGGCCGCCCGCCGGTCCGGCCTCCCCGTCTGCCTGTACAGCAACCCCCGGACCACGCAGTTCAGCTTCAGCCTGGAGCTCGTGGCCGAGCTGGCCGCGGAACCCAACATCGTGGCCGTGAAAGAATCGGCACCCTCCGCCGAAGTATTCCGCGGCCGATATGAAGAACTCCGGGGCCTGCTGCCGGTCGAGGCCGGCGACTTCAGCCACGGCATGAGCGGCGACGCGCTGATCGCCGACGCCGGCTTCGCGGCCGATGCCTGGCACGGCGGGCCGATTGCC
>NZ_JBNHGL010000164.1:0-6549 GCF_059091245.1 Arthrobacter sp. Y3225116 | reverse complement strand
CGCCGTCCGGCCGCGGCGTAAGGCCAGAGCCGCAGCTTCCGTCCCGCCGCCGCAGCCGTCCTGCCGCGGCTTCCGTCCAGCCGCGGGTGCTCCCTGATTAGCCGTCGTCCTGCGGCAGGCGCGATACCGGGGCCGCGTGCGGAATGTGCCAGCCGAAGTGCAGGGAGACCACGCGGAGCCCGAACACCACGGCGGCCACGCCCACCGCGGCCAGTGTTCCGTAGACCCCGGCAAACCACAGCACCACCACCAAGGCCGAACCCAACATGGCCGGCACAGCATACAGGTCGTCCGGGCTGAACAGTTGGGGCACCCGGTTGGCCACGACGTCGCGCAGTATTCCGCCGCCCACGGCAGTGGTCAGGCCCAGCAGCGCCGAGGCGACGGGGTTCATGCCCAGGCTCAGGGCCTTGACCGTCCCGGTGATGCAGAACAGTGCCAGCCCGCCGGCGTCGAAGATCAGCAGCGGACGCTGGAACCGTTCCACGCTGCGAAACAGGAAGAAGACCACCAGGGCGGCCAGGACCGGCGGGACGAAATACAGCGGATTATTGAAGGCGCTGGGGACGGTGCCCAGGATCAAATCGCGGATGACTCCGCCGCCCAGGCCTGCCAGCGAACCCAGGAACAGCGAGCCGATAATGTCGAACTTCCGCCGGGCCGCCAGGATGCAGCCGGACATGGCGAAAAAGAACGTGCCGAAGAGGTCCAGTATCAACGCGAACGTCATGTCTGCCATCCAATCACCGCCAGGCCTTGCTCCCGGCGCGGCCCCGCCGCACAGGCAACACAGGGACCCACGTCAACAGCGTCGATTCTGCCACAGGTCCCGCCGGCGAACTCCGGGATCAGCCCCTGCCGGTGCGGCTGCTAGGTCCCGGCTGCGGCCCGGGTCCTAGCCCAGCAGCAGGGCGACCAGCAGGACGGCGGGCAGGGAGAGCAGGGAGCTCAGGCAGATGATGTCCCGCACCAGCGTGGACTGCATGCGGAACTGGCTGGTGAACAGGAAGACGTTCTGCGCCGTCGGCAAGGCCGCCATGACCACCACGCCCAGCAGCGGGATGCCGCCGACATTGAACACGAAGTGGGCCACCGCCCAGGCGATGGCCGGCATCAGGGCCAGCTTGACCACGGAACCCAGCGCGACGTCGGCCCGCAGGGCGCGTTGAGTCAGCGGCTTTTGCCCGCGCAGGCTCATGCCGAACAGCATCAGCAGCAACGGAATGGACGCGTTGCCGAGCATTTCCACCGGCGTCCAGAGCACTTCCGGCAGGCGCAGCCCGGTCACGGAGATGAGCGCGCCGACGGCGGTGGCGACGGTGACCGGATTAAGGATGGACTTCACCACGGTGCGCCACAGCGGGACGGCCGCGGCAGCACCGCCGTCGTCCGGTGAGGGTTTTCCCGCCGCCGCCTTCCGCTGGCACCAGGCGAAGACGGTCAGGTACACGGGCGCGATGACCAGCAGTTGGGCCAGCAGCACCGAAACGACCGGGTCGGCGCTGCCCACGGCGTAGAGGGCGATCGGCACCCCGATGTTCCCCGCATTGACATAGGTGGAGGCCATGGCGCCGCCGGCCGTCTGCGCTGCCGGGCGGCGCAGGACGAAGCGGCTGAACAGCGCATAGACCACTCCCGCGAGGGCGGCGGTAATCAGCGCGATCGGCGTGAAGACGCCGACGACCGACGCGAGATCCGCCTCGGACAGCAGCACCAGCATCAGCGCCGGGTTGGTGATGTAGTAAATCACCGGGGTCAGTCCGCGCTGCATCTCCGGCGCCCTCTGCGGGACGATGGCTGCGGCGGCAAAGCCGACGGCAACGATCACCAGCACCACTCCGAAGCCGAGCAGCACACCTTCCACGGGACCTCCATCGAGGACAGAAAGATCCAGCATCGAGTCGTGTCCGGGTTGTGCTGGTTGTCATTCCAGAACAGTAGAGACATCCGGCGATGAACGTCTAACCGGGTACAGCAGGGATAAAAACCTGCGGATATGAAGCAGCGGAGCCGCTGGCCGTTTTCGGGTGCGGGCCTTTAGGGGACAGAGGTCTCCGTCGCCTGCTTCACCGGCCCGGTGTCCGGCTGGGGCGCCTGAGCGGCTGCCCGACGGGATGCCGTCCGGAACCACGCCAGAGGACCAAGGATGGGCAACGCCAGTACCAGCAGGGACCACCCTGCTTTCGCCGGCCGCTGCCGCTTGCTCCGCCAGACGCTGACCAGCGCTCCGACTGCCAGGAAGAGGGCAAATGGCCCGGCACAGACGGCAGCCGCTATCCATGTGACCGAGTCGAACAGCATAGGATCCCCCTTCCTTGGCCGTGCCCGGCCGCCGGCCGCCGCGAAGGCCGCAACAATGTCGAGTCTAGAATCGCACCGGCGCCGCGGCTATCCCCCGGGAGGATGAGTTCAAACGGTTCCAGTCCTCCCTCGGTAGCAGGGGCCGCCTCAGCCCTCTCTGCGGAACCTGGCCAGCACCTTGTGCAACGTGTTGAGGTTCCTGGTGGTCGTCACCGGCTTGTACATGGTTTTGGCCATTTGCTTGGACAGTTTGGACTCCAGGGTGTTGCCTTTGGGCACCTCCCAGTACAGGACGTCGCCCCCCGGCGACGCGCGTTCTTCGGGCGAAAGGTCCGGGCAGTCCTCGAGCAGTTGTTCCACAACATCCTCACCCGTGGTGAGCACCGCGTAGGCGTGCCGGGGAACCCCGTCGTCGGCCGGGGTGAACGGGTAGCCCTCGACGATGGCCGCCAGCTCGCTGGGGGTCTTGACGATGACCCAGGCGTCGTAGCCGAAAGCCGTCCGCAAGCTCGCTTCGACTCTTTTCTTGACCACACCGGGGTCGTCGGTCTCCGCGCAGAGCACGACGTTGCCGGAGGCGAGGACGGTCTCCACCTGCCTGAAGCCGGCTTCGGTGAGGACCCGCTGCAAGTCCTTCATGGCAATCCGGATGCCTCCCACGTTAATGCCGCGCAAAAACACACCATAAGTCCGTAAGGAACCGGATTCGCCGCATTTATTTTTCATGGTGCTCCGGGGCCGGATGGACGGAAAATCATTGTATGCACCCGCCGTGATCGCTTGATGATCCTGACCCTTCAGCGACTAGGCGACGCAAGGTACGCGACTTCGCATATGTATCACTGGAGGGTTGCGAGACCAAGGAAGTAGGCGGACCGAGGACTAAACCATTAACCAAATTTTCGTGTTGCTCACGCCGCCGAAACGGGGGAGCCATTCCCTTGTCTAAGCCCCTCACCCCTCCTAGGCTGAATGTACCGGAACGGCTTTCTGAAGGACGCCGGATCCAAGTATGGGGAACTGCGGTTGGCGGCGGCTGAGGGCGTCATTCGCGGCGGCTTCATGGGGACACGGGCGGATGGATACCGCCCGCCTAGGGGGAAGCAGAGCATGACTCTGGAGACAGTATAAAGAAGCGGTGGGGGACGTTCCTTGCTGGACGTACCTGAGGGGATTCATGGCTTATGTACTGAGTGTCGATGTCGGCACAAGTTTCACGGCAGCAGCGACAGCGCGATACGGGAGCGGAGACCGAAAGCCTCAGCAGCCGCAGGCTGTCCACTTGGGTTCACGTGCGGCGGCCGTGCCGTCGGTGATCTATGTAGGTGAAGACGGCGCAGTCCTGGTCGGCGAGGCGGCCGAACGGCGGGGCACGACGTCCCCTGACCGGGTGGTTCGAGAATTCAAGCGGCGGATCGGCGACTCGGTGCCGATGATGGTCGGAGACCTGTTCGTCGCACCTGAGGACATTTTCGCCGCCGTCGTCCGGTGGGTGGTAGACCGCGCCCAGGAACGTGAAGGCGAAGCTCCGGAAGCCGTAGTGGTGTCGCATCCGGCCAGCTGGGGTGACTACAAGACCGGACTGATCCGCGGCGCCCTGGCCGGCGTCGGGCTCACCGACGTCATGTTGTTGAGCGAGCCGGAAGCAGCCGCGCTCCATTACGCCTCCCAGAACCGCGTGGGCACGGGGAGCCTGGTCGCCGTCTATGACTTCGGCGGCGGTACCTTCGACGCGGCAGTCCTGCACAAGGGTGACGCAGCCTCATTCACGCTGCTGGGCAAACCGGAAGGCCTGGAGCGGGTGGGCGGAGCTGACGTCGACGACATCGTCTTCGCGCACGTCGTCGCCAGCCTGGACGGCGGACTGAGCGCGGTGGACCCCGCCTCGACGCAAGCACGCGTGGCGCTGGACCGTATCCGGCGGGAATGCGTGGAAGCCAAAGAAGCACTTTCGGCCGATTCGGAGGCAACGATCCCGGTGTTGCTGCCGGAGCTGCAGACAGGCGTCCGCCTGGTGCGGTCCGAGTTTGAGGGCATGATCGAGGAGCTGGTGCGGGACACGCTCCACTCCCTGCGCCGGGCCCTCGACGCAGCGCAAGTGGACGCCGAGGACCTCACCGCGGTCCTCTTAACCGGCGGCTCGTCCCGCATCCCCTTGGTGGCCCAATTGCTGTCCGCCGAACTGAACCGTCCCCTCGCCGTGGATGCGGACCCGAAGGCCGCCATCAGCCTGGGGGCCGCGTACTTCGCGGCCCGAAACAGGCTCGCGCTGCCATCCGAACACGCTGCGGAGCCGGAGCCCCAGCCGGTGCCGGAAGCCGTCGCCGCCGAAGGCCGCGCCTTTCCGCAACCACACTTCCACGCCCACGCCGCGTCCGCGGTGGAAGGCGCCGGCACCGCACGGAAACCCGTGCTGGCAATGCGCGCCGCTGCCGTCACAGTGGCGGTCGCGGCCCTCACGGCGTTGACGGCAACCGCCGCCCAAAGCCCTCACGAATTCGGCCTGTTCGGCTCCCAGCCGGGCGTTGCCCAAGGCAGCACAGCGGAACGGAACGGCTACGTACCCGGGGGAGCTCCGGAGGGAAGCGCAGGGGCCGGACCGGCCAATTCCGTGATGGCGGCTGAACCGGCGCAGCCTGGCATGAGCCCCGTGGTTTTCTGGGAAAACCCAGCTGCAACGTCCTCCGGCGCAGCGACTCCGAGCCCGGGAGGCTCACCGGGCTATGGCGGCACCGCGGGCTTCGCGCAGGACCAGGCGACCTACGCGCAGGACCAGGCGACGACGACGCCGAACGGCCCACCGTCGACGCGCCCAGGCGGCGTGTCTACGCCGGCCGGCGATTCCGGGCAGCGGCCGGGATCGAACCCGGACAACGGCACCAACACTCCTGCTCCGCAACCCACGGGAACCCCCGGGCCGCCCGCGACACCACAGCCAGGCACGACTCCCCAACCTCCCGCCCCCGAGCCGGAACCGAGTGTTCCAACTGTGCCGCCAACGGCACCGGAACCGGATCCGGTGCCGCCTCCGGCCCCCGACCCCGCGCCGGAACCTGCCCCGGAGCCCGCGCCCGAGCCCTCATCAACACCGTCAGAGACGGTGGTCGTCGATCCTCCGCCGACCGCGCCGGCCTGGGTGGACCCGACGCAGCCGCCGGCACCGTCGGGTGACCCCACCGATGCGCCCGCTCCGGGGCCGGCATGACAGGTGCGACACCGGCGCAGCCGGCGGCACGCCGTTTGGTGAACCGGGATGCCGCGCAACTGCTGACGGAAGCCGCGACGGAACCCACGTCGCGCTTACTGGCTACCGTGTCCGGCCCGGGAGGATCGGGCAAGAGCCTGCTGCTGGAAAACCTGGCGGCGGCCTATGAGGAAGCAGGAGTCCCCGTCAGCTCGGGCAGGCAAGCACTGGGGCAAGACCCTGTGGACGAAGGCACCACGGTACTGATTGACGACGCCCACCAGTTGGACGACGCCGAACTTGAGCGCGTCCAGCGGTTGGCCGACGAGCAGAACGTGAATCTTGTGGTCGCGTACCGGTCGTGGCCGAAGTTGCCGGCGCTGCAGCGGCTGACGGCGGTGTTGGAGGCGCACCGGCGGCCGGTCTTGTTGGGGCCCTGGACGCGTCAGGACGTCGCCCGGCATGCGGCGGCTGCCCGTTCGGACCGGCTTCCTGCTGCCGTCATTGACCAGGTCTTCCGGCTGACAAGCGGCCTGCCCTGGCTGGTTCAGCATGTGTTGGAAGCGATCGACGACGCCCGCCCCATACCAACAGATCCGGTGAAGTTCGGCGGGTTGGTCAACCATGTGGGCCACGAGCTCGAACGGCTGGAACCCAACCTTCGGGAACTGCTGCTGGCCCTGGCCGTCGGTTTCGATCCAGCCGGGCCGCTGCCTTCCGGGCTGCGGGAGCTGCCTGGCGGCATCGGGCCGCTGATGTCGCAGGCGACGGCCGCAGGGTTGGTGCTGCCCGAGGGAAACCTTGCTCCCCTCATGCGCAACGTCCTGCTTCACGTCACCCCGCAGCACCATGTCCGGGCCACCCAGCGGGCCCTGGCCGACTGTTTAGCCAACAACACCGCACCGGCGCCCGTGGACGTGGCCCGCGGACTGGTTCGGGGCGGACTCCAGGATCCACGGGTGGCCCGCGTCCTCGAAGACGCCGGCGACGGCACCCTGGCTTCCGAGCCCCGGGTGGCCGCGACACTGTACGACGAAGCGGCGGCAGCCGGCGCCGACGAGGCG
>NZ_JBNHGL010000163.1:0-6653 GCF_059091245.1 Arthrobacter sp. Y3225116 | reverse complement strand
GCCGCGGCGGGCGCCCTGCTCATCGCCTCCGGCGGGGCCCGCGGCGTCTTCGAGGGCGACGACTGGGCGCTCGACATCATGGGCGGATTCGCTACCGACGGCGCCTCCGAGTTGGTGCGCAACGCGGACCTCATTGTCGGATTCGGCGTGGCTCTCAACCACTGGACCACGCGCGGCGGCACGCTGACCGCCGACGCCACCCTCGTTCAGGTCGACGACCGCGCCGAGGCGATCGGCAAGCACCGCCTCGTCGACCTCGGCATCATCGGCGACGCCGCCGCCGTCGCCCATGCGACGAGAGCGGCTCTGCTGTCGGCCGGGCCCGCCCGCGTCGGCTACCGCACGCCGGAGGTACGCGACCGAGTGACCCGCGTCCGGTACTGGTCGGACCAGCCGGTCGAACCGGTCAGTGAGCACGGCTTCGCCGACCCGGCCACCCTAACCAACGCACTCGATGCGATGCTCCCGATGGAGCGCGTCGTGGTCGTCGACGGCGGCAACGTCAACTGCTATCCGGGCGCCCACCTCCGGGTCCCCGACGACCAGGGGTACGTCCTGCCACTGTCGTTCCAGGCCATCGGCCTCGGACTGGCGAGCGCCATCGGCGCGGGGGTCGCCCGTCCGGACCGGATGCCGGTGCTCGGTGTCGGCGACGGGGCGCTCCTCATGGCGGCGGCCGAGCTCGACACCGTCGTGCGCCTGGGGCTCGGCATGCTCATCGTCGTCTACAACGACAGCGCCTACGGCGCGGAGGTCCACCTGTTCCCCGACGCGACCGCCCAAGAGCAGGAGATCGTCCGCTTCCCCGACACCGACATCGCCGCGATCGCGCGTGGCTACGGCTGCGACGCGATCACCGTCCGGTCGCTGGACGATCTCGGAGGGATCTCGGCGTGGCTCGACTCCGCGCGCGACCGCGCCCTGGTGATCGACGCCAAGATCACCGGGCGTCCCTCCTGGCTCATGGCCCGGGACCACGAACCCGCCCCCGAGTAGCCCACCGCGAAGAACGAACAAAGGGAGTTCACGATGATCCACAGCACTGAATCCCGTCCCCGCAGCCCCCGGCTCGCCGCCGCGGGGCTCGCCGCGGCACTCGTTCTCGCCGGATGTGCGGGGGACCCGGAAGGCGACCCGACCGGCGGCGGCAACACCGACGCCGACGTCATCCGGGTCGCCTACCTGGCCACCGGTTCCTCGCTGCCGCTCTTCGCCACCGCGGAGAAATACGCCGAGGAGGTCGGGCTCAACCTGGAGATGGTGGAGGTCACCAGCGGCAACGAGTCGATCACCGGCGTCGCGACGGGGCAATACGAGATCGGCTTCGCCGGCATCGGCTCGGCCGCCTACAACGCGTTCGACGAGGGGCTGCCCGTGAGCTACGTCGCGCCGATGCACGCCGGCTACATCGAGGACTACTTCATCATCTCGTCCCAGCTGGCGTCCAACGCCGAGGAGGCCGCCGCGCTCGCAGAGGACATGTCCCACCTCGCTGGCGAGACGTTCGCCGCGAACGCGCCCGGGGTCGTGACCGAGGCGCTGCTCGGCTTCGCCCTCGAACGGGTCGGACTGTCGATGTCCGAAATCACGCTCGAGCACATCCCGTTCCCTGACCAGGTGCCCGCACTCGCGAACGGCGCCATCGCCGGGGGCATCCTGTCGGAGCCGTTCCCGACGCAGGCGGAGAACAGCGGTGCTGGCTTCCGGCCATGGGAGACACCTGACACCGAGCCGTTGCCGTTCACCGGCATCATCTACAACACCGACTGGGCCGAGGAGAACCCGCAACTCGCGGAGGACTTCATGCGGGCGTACACGATGACTGCGGAGGACCTCGCCGAGAACGGCTGGAACACCGACGAAATGCTTGATCTCGTGGTGGAGTACACAGGCGCCGACCCCGCGGCCATCGCGGCGTCGCGGCAGCACCACATCCCCGCTGACCTGAGCGTCGACTTCGAGACGCTGCTGCGGTATCAGGAGTTCTTCATGGAGCAGGGGTCGCTCAACTACGAAGAGATCATTCCGGAGGAAGAGATCTGGGACTTCACCTGGCGCGACGCGGTCCTCGGGAACTGACCCGGAGAGGTAGGGGCCGTGAGCGGTGAGGTGAAGGTTCGGTTAACCGATGTTGCGAAGCGGTTCCCCGGCAAGCAGGAGGTGAGCGCGCTCGAGGACGTGTCGTTGGAGATCGCCGACGCCGAGTTCGTGTCGATCGTCGGTCCGTCCGGATGCGGCAAGTCGACCCTCCTGCGGCTGGTCGCCGACCTGTACAAACCGACATCGGGCACGGTGGAGATCCGCACCTCGAAGCCCGGACGGCCGAAGACCGCCATGGTGTTCCAGGATCATGCGCTGTTCCCCTGGCTGTCGGTCCGCGAGAACGTCATGTTCGGCCCGCGCAACCGTGACGTGCCCAAGAAGGAGGCGGCCGCCGTCGCCGAGGAGCAGTTGGCTCGCCTCGGCCTGGCACGCTTCGCGGACTTCTACCCTCACCAGCTCTCCGGCGGAATGAAGCAGCGCGTCGGAATTGCCCGCGCGCTCGCCCAAGACGCCGAGATCCTGCTGATGGACGAACCGCTCGGCGCCCTCGATGCGCAGACGAGGACGCTGCTCCAGGAGCAGATCCTCGAGCTGCGCCTCGAAGCGCGCCCGACGGTGCTGTACGTCACGCACGCGATCGATGAGGCGGTCTTCCTCTCCGATCGCGTCGCGCTGATGTCGGCGCGCCCGGGTCGCATCCGGGAAATCGTCGAGCTGGATTTCCCGTCGCCGCGCGGCCCCGAACTGCGCGGCACCCCGGAGTTCGCGGCCCTCGCGCAGGGCATCTGGGAGCACCTGCGGGTCGAGGTCCAGGCGGCGATGGCGGTGGATGAGCGGTGAACCTCCGTGTCCTCCGCGAGAAGGGGGCGCTCGTCGTCGGGCCGGTGCTCATCCTCGGGGCATGGGAGCTCTTGAGCCGGGCGGAGATCATCCGCTCGACGTTCTTCCCGCCGCCGACGGAGATCATCGCGCGCGGCGTGATCGTGTTCGATGTCGAGTCGGGCCTGGGCGGGGACATCGTTGCGACGGTCCTCCGCGTGCTCGTCACGATCGTCCTGGCGATCCTGATCGGCGTCTCGGTCGGGATCGCGATCACCGCCTCCCGGTGGACGGAGCGCGGCACGAGCACCGTGCTCGCGTTCCTGTACCCGATTCCGGGGGTGCTGTTCTTCCCGTTTCTCACCTTCCTGCTCGGGCGCACCGAGACGGCGATCCTGCTCACGGCGCTCGTGACACCACTCGTGGTCATGGTCTTGTACACGGTCGCCGGGGTGCGGAGCATCGACCACACCCTCCTGGAGGCGGCAGATAACTACGGCTCGCGGGGCGCGCGCCGGTTCTTCCGAGTCCTGGTGCCCGGCGCGCTGCCGTCGATCGTCACCGGCATTCGCCTCTCGCTGGGGTTCGGGTTGATCTCGGTCATCGCCATCGAGATGGTCGGCTCCGGTACCGGGCTGGGACAGTTCCTCTGGTCGAACTGGCAGATCCTCCGGGTCACCGACATGTACGTGGCGCTGCTGTGCATCGCCGTGCTGGGCCTGCTGAGTTCGGTCGGGTTCGATGCGCTCGCCGACCGGCTCCTGCCGTGGCGGCGCGGCCTGCGGGGGATCCGATGAACGCGGCCGTGCTGCGCTTGGCGCAGGCATGGGCCATTCCGGTCGCGGTCCTCATCCTGTGGGAGTCCACGACTCGGCTCGGCCTACTCGATCCGCGGTTCTTCGTGCCCCCGAGCGACATCGTCGTCTTGATGGTCGGCGAGTTCCTGCACGGGCGCCTCGCCCTGGACATCGTGCTCACGTTGCAGCGGTTGGCGACCGCGTTCGCGGTCGCGGCAGTGGCCGGCGTCGTCATCGGCGTCGCGTCCGGGCGGTGGCGCATCGTCGAACTGCTCATCCGCCCGTTGACGGATACGCTCTACCCGCTGCCGAAGATCGCGGTGCTCCCGCTGTTCATCATCATCGTCGGCCGCGGGGAGATCGCCTACATCCTGACTGCGTTCGCCACTGCGTTCTTTCAGATCATCATCAGCACGCGGGGGAGCGTCCGGGATGTCGACACCGAGCTGCTCGAAGCGGGACGCAACTTCGGCGCCACCGGGTGGCGCTTCTTCATCCGGCTGTTGTTCCCGGCGATCGCGCCGCCGCTGCTGAACGGGCTGCGGCTCGGGATGGCGACCTGCCTCATCACCCTCATCGCAGCAGAGTTCGTCGCCGCCGAATACGGTATCGGTGCCATGATCCGCCGCGCCGGCCAGCAGTTCGAGGTCGGCGAAGTCTATGCCGGCCTCGCCCTCACCGGGCTGCTCGGGTTGCTGATCAATCTGGTGTTCCGGGTCGCGACGCTGCTGCTGCTGCCCTGGGAGCGGCGCGGCGAGCAGGCCCCCTCGGCAGTCGCGGGGTGATTGGGACCGCGCCTAGCCGGTGGGTTTAGCGGGGCGCGGCGGACCTGCGGGATCCGATCGCCGCGCGGCTCGACGGTCAGGGAGGCGACCTCTTCCAGCTGCGGGTTGCAGGTGCTCGCCGTCGTGCACCACGCCCTTTCCCACCGGAACTTCAGGCCGTCGTCGGACTCCTCGAGGGTGGCCAGGTTGTTGCCGAACCACGGCCGCTCGAGCCCTTTCCACCTCAACGGCGGCTGCGGGACCTTCGCGCCGTGCGCCACCAGCACCCCGACAGGGGCGGCCACCCCATAGGACAACGCCGCGGTGAAAGGTCGGAGGAACCGCGGCAGCGGATTGCGCACCGGGGAGCACACGTCCTGGACGATGCGGCTGCCCGAGGACCGCTGCACCTCGGACACGTAGGAGAAGTGGACGTCGCCGGAGAGGAAGGTGACGGTCTCCGGGGACGGTCCCCGTCCGAGGTTCCACTATCGGTGCGGGCTCACCAGGACGCCGGTGAGACGGACGAATGGGTCCAGGCCGTTTCGACCAAGTGTCAGCGGGCGTGGGAATTACTGGCCTTGGTGATCCCACCCCAGGGGACAGACTATGGGGCAGAACCGATGAACCGTCTTGATATTCGATTGAAGAAAGTCCTGGACGCGGTGGTTGCGGCCACGCTGCACGGCACTACCGCCGGCGGCACCGCGACCGTGAGCGAAGCCGTCCGCCGGCTGCCGCTGGAAGGCGCCGAAGCCGATCTGCTGTCCGGCGGGCCGGTGCCATAGACGCCGTCGGTAATCCGCGCCGCACCGTACACGGGCCCTGCTTTTCCTGCAGGTGGCAGCCCCAGGCGGAGGTCGCGCAGATGCGGCTCGACTCCGCCTCCGGCCTGTGGAGCCTCACCGTGGAACTGCCCGCCGGCTTCTACAAGTTCAAGGCCGCGCTGAACCGGTCCTCGGTGGAAACTACGGCGCGTACGGCATCCCGAACGGACCGGATCACGAACTGCACCACGACGGCGGGGCGGTAACCTTCCGCTACGATCACCGGACCCACAACGTCACGCTGGTCTAACCGGCGCGCTCAGCGGACGGTGACCCGGCCGGCGTCGACGTCCCAGCGGGTGTCCAGCCGGACGTTTTCCAGCAGCCGGCGGTCATGCGAGACCAGCAGCAGCGTGCCGTCGTAGCCGTCCAGCGCCTGCTCCAGCTGTTCGATGGCGGGCAGGTCCAAGTGGTTGGTGGGTTCGTCGAGGACCAGCAGGTTCACGCCGCGGGCCTGCAGCAGGGCGAGGGCGGCCCGGGTGCGCTCGCCGGGGGAGAGGGCGCCGACCGTGCTGGACACCTGGTCGGCCTTGAGCCCGAACTTTGCCAGCAGCGTGCGGACCTCGGCCTGGCTGTAGTCCGGTACCAGTGCCTCGAAGGCGGCACCGAGCGGCCGGTCCTCCGCGAGCTGGCCGCGCGCCTGGTCGATCTCGCCGATGGCGACGCTGGCACCCAGCCCGGCGCCGCCGTCGTCGGGCTGCTGGTGTCCCAGCAGGAGGCGCAGCAGGGTGGACTTGCCCGCGCCGTTGGGGCCCGTGATGCCGATGCGCTCGCCGGCGTTGACCTGGAGCGAGACCGGGCCGAGCGTGAAGGCGTCGCGGCGCACGGTGGCCTGGTTCAAGGTGGCGACCACCGAGCTGGAGCGCGGGGCGGCGCCGATGCTGAACTGCAGCTGCCACTCCTTGCGGGGCTCCTCCACCTCGTCCAGCCGGGCGATTCGGGATTCCATCTGCCGCACCTTCTGCGCCTGCTTTTCGGAGGACTCCGTGCTGGCCTTGCGGCGGATCTTGTCGTTGTCCGGATTCTTCTTCATGGCGTTCCGGACGCCCTGGGAACTCCACTCGCGCTGGGTCCGGGCCCGGGACACGAGGTCCGCCTTCTTCTCCGCGAACTCGTCGTACGCGTCGCGGGCGTGGCGGCGTGCCACGGCCCGCTCTTCCAGGAAGGCGTCGTAGCCGCCGTCGTACACCGCCACCTTGTTCTGGGCCAGGTCCAACTCCACCACGGTGGTCACGCAGCGGGCCAGGAACTCGCGGTCGTGGGAGACGAGCACCGCGCCGCCGCGCAGGCCCTGCACGAACGACTCCAGCCGGGCCAGCCCGGCCAGGTCCAGATCGTTGGTGGGCTCGTCCAGCAGGACCACGTCGAACCGGCTCAGCAGCAGGGCCGCCAGGGCGGCGCGT
>NZ_JBNHGL010000162.1:0-6678 GCF_059091245.1 Arthrobacter sp. Y3225116 | reverse complement strand
CCGGCCTGACCGCAACTCCGGCGCGGCGGACGGGGCTCGTCGTCCGGCTGCGGCCCGGTCCCGGGGACGGAGGCATGGCAGACTGATGCTGACGGCGGTACACGGGACCGCCGCGCGAACCCAGGAGAGTGCAGATGGGCCTGTTCTCCAGGCGCAGGCAAACACCGGAAGACTACGACGCCGAGACGCTCCGCCCGGAGGCCGCGGACGACGCCGAGACGCTCCGCCCGGAGGTCGGGCCGCCGCCGGTGCGGCCCGGGACGGAGCCCGCTCCCGTGCCGGTGCAGTCACGGTTGGACCCGGCCCCGGCGCCCATGCCGCCGCGCGCGATCTGGTCCGACGGACTGGGACGGACGGCCACCCGCTCCGCACAGCTGCTGCTGACGCTGCTGCTGGCCGTCGTGGTGATCTACGGGCTGCTGCAGCTGCGGCTCCTCGTCATTCCCGTCCTGATCGCCCTGATCCTGGCGGCGGCCGTGGGCCCGGTGGTGAGGCTGCTGCGCGGCTGGGGCTGGTCCGCGGCGCTGGCCACGGCGACGGCGTTCCTCGGGATCCTGGTGGTGCTCGGCGGCGTGATCACCGGGATCGTCTTCGCGGTCCGCAGCGAAGCGGACGAACTGGTCAGCTCCGCCCGCGAGGGGTGGATGCAGCTGCAGGAGTTCCTGGCCACCTTCCCGCTGCCGGTCAGCCAGCAGCAGATCGACGAGGCGCTCGCCGGGGTGCTCGACTTCCTGACCAGCGCCACGGTGGGTCGCAGCGCGCTGAGCGGATTGTCGACGGCGGCCGAAGTCGTCACCGGAGCTGTCCTGATGGCTGTGATCCTGTTCTTCTTCCTCAAGGACGGGCCGCGCATCTGGCGTTTCCTGCTCAGCTGGTTCCCGGCGGCCAAACGGCCGCAGCTGGAGCTGGCCGGGTCTCGGGCCATGGATGTGCTGGGAAGCTACGTGCGGGGCACCGCCACCGTCGCGGCCGTCGACGCCTTCTTCATCGGACTCGCCCTGTTCATCCTGCAGGTACCGCTGGCGCTGCCGCTCTCGGTGCTGATTTTCATCGGCGGCTTCATTCCGATCGTCGGAGCCACCATCGCCGGCGTGCTGGCGACCCTGGTGGCGCTGGTGGCCAACGGGCCGGTGGCCGCGCTGGTAGTGGTCGCCGTCGTGATCATCGTGCAGCAGCTGGAAGGCAACTTCCTGCAGCCGGTGGTGATGGGCCGCTCGGTGGACCTGCACTCGCTGGTGATCCTGTTGGCCCTGACCGCGGGAACCATCCTGGGCGGCATTATCGGCGCCGTCCTGGCCGTTCCGGTCACGGCTGTCGGCTGGGTGGTGATCCAGGTGATGTCGGGAAGGACCTCCGCCGAGGAACCCGCGCCGGTCCGGCGAGGCCGCTGACGAGCGGGCCCGACGGCCAGAAACCGGCGGGCCGGACACAGAAGGTCCCCGGAAGCCGAAGCTTCCGGGGACCTTCCTGGCGTCAGCCGTTGCCGCTCACGCCGGCGGTTCCGGACTGTTGACTAGAAAGCGGGGAAGACGTCGCCGTTGGGCCACGTTTCCTCGATGAACTTCTTCACGTCCGGCGAGTGGAGCAGCTCTTCGAGCTTGGCCACGGCAGGATTTTCGTCGCCGGCGTTCCAGGCCAGGAAGTTGGCATACGGGTTGTTCTCGGAGGACTCGACGACCACTGCATCGTCGGTGTTCAGCCCCGCATCCAGGATGAAGTTGCCGTTGATGATGGCCAGGTCGATCTTCGGATCCTCGATCAGCTGGACCAGGATTTCAGGCTGGTTCTCCTCGAATTTCAGGCCCTTGGGGTTCTGCTCCGCGGTCAGCGTCAGCGCCGCCGAATCGTCCTCGATCCCGGTCAGCAGGCCGGCCGTTTCGAGCATCTTGAGTGCGCGCGGCTGGTTGCCCGGATCGTTGGTGATCGCAATGGTTGCGCCCTCGCCAAGGTCCTCGACGCTCTGGTGCTTCGACGAGAACCCGGCGTACGGCTCAATGTGGATGCCTTCGCCATGTTCGAGGTCGTAGCCCTTGTCGGCCACCTGCTGCTCAAAGAAGGCCAGATGCTGGAAGTAGTTGGCATCCAGCGAGCCGTCGCTCAGGGCGATGTTGGGGGTCTGGTAATCGGTGAATTCCTTGATCTCCAGATCGATCCCGGCCTCCTGGGCCAGGTTCTCATCCACGAACTCCAGGATCCGGCCCTGCGGCACGGGAGTGGCACCGACGGTAACGGTGATGGGATTGGCCGGATCCAGCGTGGTCTCGGCGCTGGGGGTGGATTCGGAGCCACCGCAAGCCGTCAGCGCCAAGGCCGCAGCCAGGCCGGTACCAATGAGCGTTAGTGCTTTACGCATCTGCGTGCGTTCCTTTCGAATGACCGGGCCGGCCGAGGTCGGCTCGTCCCGGATGTGGTGCAGCTAGCGGCTACTGGCTGCATTCTTCCGCTGCCGGTGAGGCGGGCGGGAAGCGTGGGGGAGCGGGACGGCGCTGTCCCGACACGTCGCGGACGCCGCGTTTCAGACGGCGGTTACCGGCTCATGGCGCCGGCGCTTCGAGCCTGCGGTGGAAGCGCTGCGGTGGTCCACCCGCCGGGCAACCGCGTCGCCGATCCACTGGATCAGCTGGACAAGGACCACCATGATCACGATGGTGACCACCATGACGGTCGTGTCGAACCGCTGGAAGCCGTAGTTGTAGGCGAGCTGGCCGAGGCCGCCGCCGCCGGTGAGGCCAGCCATGGCGGAGTAGCCCACGAGCGTGACCAACGTCGTCGTCAAGGCGGCGACCAGCCCGGGCAAAGCCTCGGGAACGAGGACCTTGGCCACGACCTGCAGGCGGGTGGAACCCATGACGAGGGCCGCGTCGATTTTGCCGGAGCTCACATCCCGCAGCGCGGTTTCCACCAGGCGGGCGAAGAACGGCACCGTGCCGATGGTCAGCGAGACGCAGGCGGCCAGGGCGCCGATCGAGGTGCCGGTGATGACCCGGGCCAGCGGGATCAGCGAGATCATCAAAATGGCGAACGGAATGGACCGGGTGATGTTCACGATGATGTCCGACACGATCCGGTTCGTCACCGGCATCGGCCGCAGCCCGGCGGGCGCACTGGTGTAGAGGAAGATGCCCAGCGGTAGCCCGATCAGCAGGGTAAAGGCCCCCGAGACCCCGACCATCAGCAACGTTTCGCCGATCGCTTCCGGCAGGGCATTGGTGATGCCCGGGTTGGTCGTCAGTTCGTCGATGAAGTTCATGCCGCTTCCTCCTGCAGGACGCGGACGGCAACGCCTTGGCCGACCAGGTGCTCGGTGAGGGCAGCCGTGTCCGCCCCGGCCGGCAGTTCGATCCGCAAGTGGCCGAACTGCGTGCCGGCCAGCGACTCCACGCTGCCGGCTAGGACGTTCAGGTCCAGGCCGAAGGCCCGGGCAGCCCCGGTCAGCACAGGCTCCGACGCGCGTTCGCCGGAATAGAGGATTTCCAGCATCGTGCCCCCGCCGGTCGCCTCGGCCGATGGCAGCGGCAGCAGCGTGCTCGAGAGGCGGCCGCCCAGGTCGGCGGCGACCTCGCGCAACGGGCCGTGTTCGACGATCCGGCCGGCCTCCAGCAGCGACACCGAATCACAGATGCGCTTGATGACCTGCATTTCGTGCGTAATCACCAGCACGGTCAGTTGGAGCCGCTCGGTCAGGTCACGGATCAGGGTCAGGATTTCGTCGGTGGTCTTCGGGTCCAGGGCCGACGTGGGCTCGTCGCAGAGCAGCACGTCCGGGTCCGAAGCCAAGGCGCGGGCGATGCCGACCCGCTGCCGCTGGCCGCCGGAGAGCTGGGACGGGTAGGCGTCCTCAAACCCCTCCAGGCCGACGAGCTTGATCAGTTCCGAAACCTTGGCGCGGATGGACGCCTTGGGCGTCTTGACGATCTCCAGGGGATGCGACACGTTCTGGGCGGCGGTGCGGGAGTCCATCAGGTTGGCGTGCTGGAAGATCATCCCGATGCGGCGCCGGGCCGACCTGAGGTCGGCGTCGCGGGCGGCACTGAGCTCGGCCCCGTTGATCGATACCGATCCGGACGTCGGGGTGTCCAGGAGGGTCAGGCAGCGCACCAAGGTGGACTTGCCGGCACCCGAATGGCCGACGATGCCGTGGACGGTGCCCTTGGGGACGGACAGGCTGACCCCGTCCAGGGCTACCACTTCGCGGCCGCCTTGGCGGTAGACCTTGCGCAGGTCGGTAACGGTGATCATGGAACCTCGGGAAATCGATGTCTGGAGCGTCGACAGCCGCCATAGCATGTGCCGCCATCAAGGTTTAATTATGACAGCCGCGACAACGCGCCAGAATTCGACGGGACGTTGCGTCATACGGCGACGCGAAGTTGACAGTGCCGCGAGAAGCCAGGGGGCGGGCGGGTGCGCGCGCCGGTGGGGGCAGGGTCAGACGGCGGCGGGCATCAGGCGCACCGGCCAGACCCCGTCCACGACGGCTTCCGGATCCTTGCGCCGCAGCCAGGCCTCGAAATTTGCCGCCTGCTGTGCGCACCAGTCGATCTGCAGGGCATGCAGCTCGGCCGCGCCGATGCACAATCCTGCGTAGCGGCGGGCGAGGGCATCCGCGACGCCGATGGTGGCCAGGGCGTCGGCCGCCGACGTGTGCGCGGCGTCGAGCCGGACGCCGTAAAGTTCGCACAGCGCCCCCAAGGTGCGCTTCCCCCGCCGGTAGCGGTCCACCTGCTTGTCCAGGACATACGGGTCGATCACCGGAGACGCCGCCGGGGCCGGCAGGCCGTACCGCGAGCATTCGCGTGCCAGCACGGTGAAATCGTAGGCGGCGTTGAAGGCCATGACCGGAATGCCCGCGTCGAAGTAGCCGGTCAGTGCCTCGGCGATACCGGCGGCGGCAATTGCCGCGGGCAGGCCCTCGCTGCGGGCCCGTTCGGTGCTGATCCCGTGGATGGCGGCGGCTTCCGCAGGGATCTCCACTCCGGGGTCCACCAGCCACTCCCGCTCCTGCAGCGGCTGTCCCGCTGCGTCGACCAGGACGATGGACGCCGTCACGATCCGCGCGGTGTGGGGGTCACGGCCCGTGGTCTCGAGATCGAAGGCCGCGCGGGGACCGGTATGCCAGCTGTTCATGTCCGCAACGCTATCCGGCGGATCGGACAATCCCGGGGAGGCGCCGCGGGGTGTGTGGAAGCCGCTCCCGCCGCCCGCCGGTGCAGGCCGCACGGGGCCGCTAAATTACACTGGTGTAATGCGCGAGGCGATAGTAGAGGCGGTCCTCGACCTTGCCGCAATCATTCCGCGGGGCCGGGTGCTGTCGTACGGCGATGTCGCCGAATTGCTCGACGCCGGGGGCGCCCGGCTGGTCGGCAGGATCCTGTCCCTGCACGGCGCGGGGGTTCCGTGGTGGCGCATCATTCGTGCCAACGGTTCCCTGCCCGATGAGCTGATGGAACAGGCTGTGGCGCAGTACCGCCGGGAGGGCACACCCCTGGCGGAGCCGGCGGCGTGGCCGCCCAGGGTGCGCATGGCGGAAGCCCGTTGGGTGCCCGGGCCTGAAGAATACGCAGCGATCGAGGAGCTCCGGCGCAAAGTGTCCGAACCGACTGATGGGATGGGGCCATGATCGAGACCAAGCCGTCGGCCGGGCTGCAACTGGTCCGGCCCGAAACAAGGTCAGCCGGTGCCCCGCTTCCGAGTCCGGACCAGGCGCAGGTCATCGACCTGCCCGCCGGCTGCGGTCCGGTGCTGGTCCTCGGCGGCCCGGGTACGGGAAAATCGACCGCTTTGGTGGAACACGCGGTGCGCCGGGTGGAGGAAACCGGACTTGACCCGGCGAACCTGCTGTTCCTGGCCCCGAACCGGCTGGCGGCCGCGCGGCTGCGCGACGCGCTGACCGGGCGCCTCAACCGCAGCCTGGGCACCTCCCCGACCAGGACCTGGTCGGCCTACGCCTTCGACCTGATCCGACGGGCACGGGTGGAAGGACTGCTGCCGCTGGTGGAGCGCGCGCCCCGGCTGCTGTCCGGGCCCGAGCAGGACCAGATCATTGCCGAACTGCTGGCCGGCCATCGTGCCGGCTACGGCCCGGGGGTTGGCTGGCCGGAAGACCTGCAGCAGGCTCTGGCGACCCGCGGCTTCCGGCAGGAGGTCCGCCAGCTCTTCGACCGGCTGACCGAGTACGGCAGCACCGCAGGGCAGCTGGAGCAGTTGGGCGCGGAGTATGGCCGGGCGGACTGGATGGCGGCGGCCCGGCTGTATCGCGAGTACCGTGACGTGATCGACCTCCGGATGCCCGAGGCCTTCGACCCTGCCGGCATCATCACTTCGGCACGCCAGCTGCTGCTGGAGCATCCCGGTTTGCTGGAGCGGGAACGCAGCCGCCTCCGGCTGATCCTGGCGGACGACCTCCAGGAAGCCAATCCCGCGGTCTTCGAACTCCTGGCCTTGCTTGCGGAGGGACAGGATGCCGTGTTCGCCGCCTCGCCGGACACCGTCGTCCAGGGGTTCCGCGGCGCCCGTCCGGATGTCCTCGGCAGGTTGCCCGGGCTGGTCGGCACACCGGACAGGCCGCTGCACACGCTGGTCCTGACCACTTCGCACCGGATGGCGCCCGGGGTCGCAACCGCCTGGCAGTCAGCTGCCGCCCGGATCTCGCAGGTCGCCGGGGCGCACCGCGCCCGC
>NZ_JBNHGL010000161.1:0-6685 GCF_059091245.1 Arthrobacter sp. Y3225116 | reverse complement strand
GGTGATCCACGCGGACATCGACCCGGCGGAGATCTCCAAGAACCGCACCGCCGACGTGCCGATCGTGGGCTCGGTCAACGAGATCATTCCGGAACTGATTACCGAGGCCGCCCTCGCCATGGGAACGGCCGACCTGGAGCGTTCCAGGGCCCTGCTGAAGACAGGAGTCATCCGATGACCACCACCCCCGGCACCACCACCCCCGCCCCGGGGGGAGCGCCGTCCGCCCCGCCCGCCCTCGCCGCGCGCGCAGCGTTGCACCTGCCCTACACCCACGTCGACGACGTCTTCATCGACGGCGCCTGGGTCCCCGCCCGCGGCACCGGGCGCAATCCCGTGACCGACCCGGCCACCGGTGACGTCTGGGGATCGGTGCCGGACGGTACCCCCGAAGACGTGGACGCCGCCGTGGCCGCGGCGCGGCGGGCCTTCGACTCCGGCCCGTGGCCCACGCTGGCGCCGTCCGAACGCGCGGCGTACCTGCTGCGGATTGCCGACGAAGTCGAGAAGCGGTCCGACGAGCTCTCGCTGACCAACACCCGCGAAAACGGTTCGCCGGTCTCCGAGTCGTCCCGGGCCGCCGGCAACGCCGCGGGAATCTTCCGATACTTCGCCACCCTGGCCGGCTATCTGGAACACGAAGACGTGCGCCCGTTCCCGCACGGCGGCGGCGAATCCGTGGTGCGTCGCGACCCGGTAGGGGTGTGCGGGCTGATCGCGCCGTGGAACTTCCCGATCAACCTCATGGTCATCAAGCTGGCGCCGGCGCTGCTGGCCGGCTGCACCGTGGTGATGAAACCGGCCTCGCCCACGCCGCTGTCCTTCCGCCTCATCGTGGACGCCGTGGCCGCCGCCGGAGTGCCGGCCGGCGTGGTCAACCTGGTCACCGGATCGGGCAGGCTCGGCGACACCCTGGTCAAGCATCCCGGCGTGGACAAGGTCGCCTTCACCGGTTCAACCCCGGTGGGGCGCAAGATCGCCGCCGCCTGCGGCGAGCTGCTGCGTCCCGTCACGCTGGAACTCGGCGGCAAGTCCAGCGCGGTGGTGCTCGAGGACGCCGACCTGGACGAGATGTCGAAGGTGCTGATCCGCTCCAGCATGCGCAACACGGGCCAGACCTGCTACATCTCCAGCCGCATCCTCGCCCCCGCCTCGCGTTATGACCAGGTGGTGGACATGGTGACGGCGACCATCGCTGCCGGCGTCCAGGGCGACCCGCTGGACCCGGCCACCGATTTCGGCCCGTCGGCCACCGAGTCGCAGTACCGGACGGTGCTCGACCACGTGGAGGCGGCCAGGGGCGAGGGAGCCCGGGCCACGACCGGCGGGCGGGCCGCGCGGCTCGACGGCGGGCTCGAGGGCGGTTACTTCGTGGAGCCCACGGTGTTTGCGGACGTGACACCGGACATGCGCATTGCCCGCGAGGAGGTCTTCGGCCCGGTCCTGGCCGTGATGAAGTACACGGACCTGGACGAAGCCGTGGCGCTGGCGAACGACACCGGTTTCGGGCTGGGCGGACTCGTGTTCGGCCAGGACCAGGACGCGGCACTCGCCGTGGCCGATCGGATGGACACCGGCTCGGTGGGGATCAACTTCTTCGCCTCCAACCACTCCGCCCCGTTTGGCGGCAGGCACGATTCGGGCCTCGGCACCGAGTACGGGATTGAGGGACTCAACGCCTACGTCAGCTACAAGTCCATCCACCGTCGCTAGGTGTGTCCGGCCGTCGCTAGGTGTTTCCGGCCAGCAGCCGGGCGTAAAGGTTCAGGTGGTCCGCCGTCATGCGTCCCGCGCTGAAGCGATCCTCGGCGGCGGCCCTGCAGGCTCTGCGGTCCAGCGCGGCGGCCTGGGGCAGGAGCCTGGCCAGCTCCCGATGGTCCGCTGCCAGATGTCCGGTGGCGCCGGGCTCGACGATTTCCGGGGCGGCGCCCCGCGGCGTGGCGACCACGGGGGTCCCGGCGGCCAGGGCCTCGATCATGACGAGGCCGAAAGGCTCGGCCCACTGGAGCGGGTTCAACAGGGCGACCGCCTCGCCCAGCAACCGGTATTTGTCGCCGCCGGAGACTTCGCCGAGGAACTCCTCATTCGGCCCGAGCATGGGTTCGATGACGTCGTGGAAGTACCGCAGTTCCTCGGGCTCGCGCATCTTGGCGCCGATTTTCAGCGGCATCCCTGACAGGCGGGAGATCCTAATGGCTTCGGCTACTCCCTTGTCCGGGCACATCCGGCCCAGGAAACAGGCGTACCCGCCCCGGCCCGTGCCCACGGGCACGGCGGCGGTATCGATCCCGTGGTGGATGACGGCGGAGACGTCGAGGCCGCTGCCGGACACCTGCTGGTGGGAGATCGCAACGAGGGCGACATGCCGTTCCGCGGCGCGGTAGATGCCGGTCAGCTGCGCGGTCAGCCCGGTGTGGATCGTCATGACCCCTGGCACCGAACCCGGCCGGTCCCGGTAGAACGGCCCGGTCAGGGTGTGGTCGTGGATGAGGTCGACGCCGTGGAGCCCCTCATAGGCCCGGATGACGTGGTGGAGCTCCGACGAATTTGTTCCCAGGGCATCCGGGTCGGACGGCTCCGTGCCCGGCACCAGGGGAACGGGGCATGTGCTGTCGGCAGCCGCGGCCAGCACCACCTCGTGCCCGGCGTCCACGAAACCGCGGGCGAGGATGTCAACGACCTGTTCGATGCCGCCGTAGCCAACCGGCGGAACCGGAAACCACGGTGGCGCGATCAGCCCGATACGCATCGTCGGCCTTTCCTCCCGGAGGAGCTCCAGCGTACGGCAGCGCAGCAGGGGTTGGCGAGGCGCGCAGGTCCGACGCCCGTGGTCCGGCGGAGCGGCGGCCGGTCACCGGCGGCGGGCGGCGCGGGCCGCAAGGGTCGGCCAAGTAGCGCATCGAGGCGGCTCAGCTGTCCCCGGCGGAGCTTTCGGACCCTTCCGTGTCCCGGCCGCTGAGCACCAGCAGCTCCGCCAGCGGCGACCGTGAACCGTGGCGCACCCTCACCTCGGGAGCCAGACCCTCCACGCTGAAAGTTTTCCCGGTGGCGGCCAGGGACACCCGGGATTTCCCGAGCAGCAGGTTGTCCGCGCGGAATGAGCCGAAGTCTGCCGGAATCTCGGGATCGAGCCACAGCTCATCCGCCGGGAGATAAGGATCCAAGCGCAGGAGCATGCGCATCAGGTGGACCGGCGAGGCGGCGGCCCAGGCCTGCGGCGAGCAGGACGTGGGGTAGGGCACCGGCACGTCGTATTCACTCCGGTCGAAACCGCAGAACAGTTCAGGCAACCGTCCGTCGAAGCGAACGGCGGCATCAAAGAGCCCGCCCGCCACCCTCCGGGCCTCCTCGACAAACCCGTAGCGCATCAACCCGCTGGCGACCAAGGTGCTGTCATGGGGCCACACGGAGCCGTTGTGGTAGCTGACCGGGTTGTAGGCGCCCATGTCCGATGCCAGTGTCCGGATCCCCCAGCCCGTGAACATCTCGGGCGACATGAGCCGGGCGGCCACTTGCGGTGCCTTGTCGTCATCGACGATGCCCGACCACAGACAATGCCCCATGTTGGAAGTGCAGGCGTCCACCGGCCGCTTCTTCCCGTCCAGGGCCACCGCGTAGTACCCCAGGTCGGGAAGCCAGAAGCGCTCGTTGAACTCCTCCTTCAGCCTTGCCGCGCGGCGCCCCCACTCGGCGGCCAGGTCCTGATCGCCGGCCGCGGCGGCCAGCAGGCCCCGGCCAATGTAGGCGCTGTAGACATACCCCTGAACCTCGCACAGGGCGATCGGCGGCTCGGCCAGCCGCCCGTCGGCGAAGTTAATGCCGTCCCAGGAATCTTTCCAGCCCTGGTTGAGCAGGCCGTGGGGAACGGCACGGTCGTACTCCACAAAACCGTCACCGTCCCGGTCCCCGAAGTTCCGGATCCAGTCCAGCGCCCGGTCCGCGTGCGGCAGCAGGGACTGCAGGACATCCCGCTCCATGCCCCAGCGGTTCAACTCCGACATCAGGACGACGAAGAGGGGAGTCGCGTCCGCCGTCCCGTAGTAGGCCGCGTGGTCGCCCAAAACTACTCCGGCCGCCACACCCAGGCGCACCTCGTGGAGAATCCGGCCGGGCTCCTCCTCTGTATCGGGATTGATTTTGGTGCCCTGCCGGGCGGCGAGCGTCTGCAGCGTCCCGCGTGCCAGCGAGGGGTCGACGGGCAGCGCCATGTAGGCGGACAGGAGCGAGTCCCGGCCGAAGAGCGCCATGAACCAGGGGGCCCCGGCGGCGACCACGGCGCGTCCTGGATGGGCGGGGTCGAAGATCCGCAACGCACCGAGGTCCTCGTGGCTTCGCCGCAGCACCGCCTCGATGTCGGTATTGGCAATGTCCAGCTGCGGCGTCGATTCCCCCCAGGCCCGGTGACGGCGTGCCGCTTCCAAGTCGGCGACGGAGCCGGTGGTGGCGAACGTCTCGGCGGGACGGTCCTGTTCCACCAAGGGAGTGACGATGACGCTCGTGGACCACTTCCCGCGCGCCGGGATGGTTGCCGCGAAGTGGAGCACGTCCTCGTTCACTGCTGCGCCGCGCCCGTGCACGAGGATGCCGCGCCGGCGGCCGCGGCGAACTACTTCGAGCTGGAGCTCATCACCGCGGGCCTGCCGGACCAGCTGGATCGCAGGCGCCGCCCGCCCGCCTTTCACGTCAAAGAGGTCGGCAAAGTCGGCTTCCACCCGCAGCTCCAGGACGCACTCCGCCGGCAGGGCCGAGTGGTTGGTCACCACCAGGTCCTCGCGCAGGCCGGCCCCGACGAGCCGTTCGCGTTCGACCACCAACTGGGAGTCGGCCAGCCCGTCCGCTCGGCGGGCCCGCCCGACGAAGAGCGCACGGTACGGCTCCAGCACGCGGGAAAGCAGGGGTTCGAGGGGAAGCCCGTTGACGGTCAGGCACCAGCCGGACAAGATCCGGGTGTCCTGGTAGAAGGCGCCCTGCGTCAGGCCGGGATACATGTCGCCTCCGGCCGAGGAGATGCAGAAGGATGAACCTTCCACCACGGTCACCGCGCCGCCGGCGCTCATCGGCCCGGCCGCGGTATCGGCGTTCCAGCCGCCGCCGGACTGCGCCTGCCCCGGTGGGGCGCCGTCTTGTTGGGGGGATGCAGGGGTGATCGATTGCTTTTCCACAGTTGACTCTCTTGAACTGCGCAGCGGAACCCTGATGCTGGAACCGGATGCCGAAGAGGCTGCTCCGGCGGCCCTCTTCAGCGGTTTCTCTTTATTTGATGTTCTGGCTGATCAGTACGTCAAGATGGCGGCCCCGGAATTCCCGTTCAACCTGCCTTTTGCCCGGACACCCCGCGCGCAGCGCCGTCATACCGCACCCGCGGTCCGTGCCCCGGGCGTGCAATGAACCCCGTAACCTGTTGTGCTGGTGGGGGAGGTTGATAGATGAAGAATTGGTTGCTCCTCGCGGGGGCGATTGTTTGCGAGGTGGCGGCGTCCCTGTCTTTGAAGGCTGCCTTGGATTCGCCGGGGATGTACGCGGTGGTGGTCGCCGGCTACGTCACGTCCTTTGCGCTCCTCGCTGCCGTCCTGCGTGCGGGCGTGCCCGTCGGGGTCGCCTACGGGATCTGGGGTGCGCTCGGCGTCGCCCTCACCGCCGTCCTGGCGGCAGTCCTGTACCAGGAACCGTTAACGGCCCTGATGGTTGCCGGCATGGCGCTCGCCGTCGCCGGAGTGGTGCTCGTGCAATGGGGAGGGCACCGGGCCTCCTCGCGCCGGGCAGAGCGGGCGGGTACCTGATGGCCTGGGTGTTCCTCGCTGCCGCGATCGTCCTGGAGGTGGCCGCCACGCTCTCGCTGCGGGCCAGCATCGACGGGCACAAGGCCTGGCTGGTGGCCGTCGTGTCGGGCTACCTCGTCGCCTTTACCTGCCTGTCCTTCGCTCTGCGCCACGGGCTGGGAATCGGGATTGCCTACGGCATCTGGACTGCCTGCGGCGTTGCCCTGACGGCGCTGGCCGGTAAGTTCCTCTTCGACGAACCGCTCACCAAGCTGATGGCGGCCGGAATCGTCTGCATCGCAGCCGGCGTGCTGCTGATCGAACTGGGCACACCCTGACGCCCTGTCCGCCACAGGGCTGCGGACGCGCCCGGTTGACCGCCGGGCCGGTGGCACGGACACAGCTAAAGTTGAGGGATGCCATCCTTCCGAGCCCAGTTGGAGATCACCGGGCTGCGGCCCGGAAACCGGCCGGAAGCGGTGATGGACGCCGCCACGGCAGCCGTCGGTTCCGCCCACGTGGTGGAGGCACACCAGTTGGACGTGGTGGCCGGCGTCCCGCGGATCACCGTCCGCTTCACCGTCGACGCCAACGCTTATGCCGTGGAGAACCGCCAGGCGCTGCAGGCCGGCGCCAACATGCGCCACGCGGTTGAAGAAGTCGCCGGCACCGCCGGCCTGGCCGTACTGCGCCGCTCGCGCGGCAAGTGGGCTCCGGTCCGCTAACGGGAACGTGCGCCGCCCCGCCGGTTCAGTCCAACGGCTCGCCCCGGCGGATGGCGAGGCGCTCGGCATGCCCCACCTGGAACCGGCGGGACATGCCGCACACGAGCACGAAGAACAGGCCGAAGCCGGCCGCCATGGCCACCGGCGCGGACGGCGGATCGCCCAGGAAACGGTCGTACAGCAGCCAGCCCAGGCCCCAGC